>JAZKZL010000368.1:0-3189 GCA_045612645.1 Oscillospiraceae bacterium | reverse complement strand
GGCTGTGGGCGTATCAAGAAAATCTATACAATTCTATGAAAGCGGTGAACGCTATCCGAGACACAGGGTGCTGGAAAAGCTGGCAGAGTTCTTCAACACCAGCGTTGAGTATCTTACTTCAACCGAAGAACACTACTACGGCAACGGCGGCGCTTTTTCCGCTGCAAATCTCGTGAATGAGGTCACTGCGCTGTTCGCAGGTGGATCTCTGTCAGAAGAGGATAAGGATCTCGTCATGCGTGTTATCCAGGAGGCATACTGGGATTCAAAAGGAATCAAAGTCAACAAGGCTAATAAATAAACGAACGGAGATACATATATGTTACTGAAAGATCTTAGCGGAAAATGGGAAGTTTATCTTGACAGCGAAAAGCGTATGCTTTCACCCGAAAGCTTTCCTGACAGCATTATACTGCCCGATTCCACTTCCAACGCAGGGCTTGGCAAGCTCAACACATCAGAAATCGAATACGGCTGCATGACGGATATACACAAGTTCGAGGGTTATGCATGGTTCAGAAGAAACATTGAGATAACTCCTGAAATGGACGGCAAGTGCCTTTGCCTTTTCCTTGAACGCACAAGAATGACAGCTATCTATATTGACGGTAGAGAATGCCGTTTCGGTAATTCTCTCTGCTCACCACACCGCTTCAATCTGAGCGGTCTTTCCGTCGGCACACATGAGCTTATCATCCGTGTGGCAAACTGTGATTACCCCACCGGCGGCGGTCACATGACCTCCCGCGACACACAAACCAACTGGAACGGTCTGCTGGGCAGACTGGAACTCCAGTGCTACGACGCCTATCCCGAGGCTGTTTATATTCTCCCCGATGTGAGCGGAAAAGCTGTCACTGTCCGTGCGGAAATAAACGGCGCACAGAACGGCAGCGCACAGCTTCGTGTATATGATGCTAAAAAGGAATACGGTAATCTTTCCGCTGACTATGCAGATGGCATTCTTGAATGCACTATGCAGCTTTCCAAGGACGCTCCTCTGTGGGATGAGTATGCGCCGAACCTGCTGAATCTGGATATCATTATCGGTGAGGACAGCCGCACCGAAACTTTTGGTATGCGTGAAATGAAGGGCGAGGGTCTCAAGCTGCTCGTCAACGGCAGAGAAACTTTCCTGCGCGGTAAGCACGATGGTATGGTATTCCCGAAAACAGGCTATGCACCCACAGACGTTGACGCTTGGCTCGAAGTATTCCGCACCGCAAAGGAATATGGCATAAACCACTATCGTTTCCACACCTGCTGTCCGCCTGAGGCAGCTTTTACCGCAGCGGATATCATGGGTATCTATATGCAGCCCGAGCTGCCTTTCTGGGGAACTATACCGGATGAATTCGGCGAGGAGCATGAATATCTCCGTCAGGAGGGCTTCCGCATTCTGAGAGAGTTCTCACACCACCCCTCTTTCGTGATGATGTCCATGGGCAATGAGCTGTGGGGCAGCAAGGAGCGACTGAATGAGCTTATAGCAGGATACCGTGTGGTATGCCCCGATAAGATGTATGTGGGCGGCTCCAACAACTATCAGTTCGTTCCCTGTGTTCTTGACGAGGACGATTTCTTCAGCGGTGTTCGATTTGACCGTGACCGTCTCATCCGTGGAAGCTACGCAATGTGCGACGCTCCTCAGGGACATATACAGACAGCCGAGCCTAATTCAATTCACAGCTACGATCCTCTCATAAACGAGAGCAAGGCTTTGGAAAATATGGGCGGCGGCGCAAGCATGGACGCTTGCGCAGTTGACCCGGAGCGGCGAACGGACTCGCCGCAAACAAAGTCAACAGGCGAGATAATGATACAGTATGGCACCGAAATGAAGAAAGTCAGCGCAGAGGACAGCGGCGCTCTTGTTCCCAATGTGCCTGTTATCTCCCACGAGGTAGGTCAGTTTGCGATGTACCCCGATTTCAACGAGATAGAAAAATATACAGGCCCCGTGCGTCACGAGGCTTATGCGGCGTACAGAAAGGGACTTAAGGAAAAAGGTCTTTTCGATAAGTGGGAGGACTTCTTCCATGCTTCGGGAAAGCTCTCTGTTGCCTGCTATCGTGACGATATTGAAACTGCCCTCAGAAGTGAGCAGATGAGCGGATTCCAGCTGCTGGATATTCAGGATTTCCCAGGTCAGGGCGTTGCAACCGTAGGAATACTCAATTCCTTTATGCAGAACAAGGGGCATGTCACCGCTGAGGAATGGCGCAGGTACTGCGGCGCTTCTGTGGTGCTTGCAAACCTTCCCCGATTTGTTTTCAGCTCGGGTGAAGAGATACTCTGCGGTCTGCTTACAAGCTCCACAGAACCTGATTTTGCTGCCGAAAAGCTGAACTGGTGTGTTAAAGTGAACGGCGAGACCATTGCACAGGGAGAAAGTCCCGTCCACACAAAAGGTGGACGCATCACACGCTATAAGAGTGCATCTTTCGCTGTGAACTGCGACAAGCCTGTCACCGCCACTCTGACAATATCTGCTGACGGTAGCGATATAACGAACTCCTATGATCTATTCATCTATCCCGAGATAGATGTGGATATCACAGAAGATTACATCACATACAATGGCAAGACTGTCAACATTACCAGTGACTTTGAAGCAGCAAAACGCATAGGCGCTCTGTATGTTCCTATGGCAGAGGATACAGACCTCGTGGGTGAATACTGTACGGATTTCTGGTGCTACGGAATGTTCAGGAGCATTTCCGAATCAATGGGCAAACCTGTTCCGACGGGTACTCTGGGTCTGTTCATTGAGACGGATTCCGAACTGCTGAGCCACTTCCCCACTGCGGAATACACGACACCGAAATGGTATAATATCGTTTCCCACAGCCACTGCGATGACCTTGACGGCACGGATATCGCACCCGACGTGTGGGTGATAGACAATCCCGAGCGCAGAAAGAGGCTTGCACTGCTCTACCGCAAGGACGGCGTTGTGTGCTGCACCTCTCGTCTATGGGAGATAGCTGACAAGCCTGAGGTTAAGCACTTTGCTGCATCACTGGTGGAGTACATAACACGATGAACTTTCCCTACACTGATGACAACAAGCGCTACCACACCCTGAGCTATCACAATAAGCACACCTACGGATGCAAGGTTCACAAGGCTGCGATAGATGCAGGCTTCACCTGCCCGAATATCGATGGCAGCAAGGGCATAGGCGGA
>JAZKZL010000367.1:0-5889 GCA_045612645.1 Oscillospiraceae bacterium | reverse complement strand
ACTGTTTCAAAATATCTTTTCTCGAATATGACCACCGAGCCTGAGGGCGGCATGACTAAGCTGCGCGCCTCCATCGTGTGCGAAAATTCCCTCTATAACTTTGCGAAAAAGCTCGGTCTGGGTCGGTATCTGCTGCTCGGCAAGGGCGAGGAGATGACAGGCGGCAGAGAGCGCCGCTCCATCCTTGCGGATGCTTTTGAGGCGCTTATCGCAGCCATCTATCTTGACGGAGGCCTTGAAAAGGCACAGGAGTTCATCCTCCGCTATGTGCCGTCCATTGAGGCGCTGAAAAGCGGCAAGGTAAAGCTCGGCGACTACAAGACCATCCTGCAGGAGATAATTCAGCAGAACCCCGAGGAGCATGTTTCCTATGAGGTCACCGAGGAGGACGGCGAGAATCACCACAAGATCTTCCACGCAACAGTGCTGCTGAACGGTCAGGGCATAGGCAAGGGAAGCGGACACAGCAAGAAGGAGGCCGAGCAGGCAGCCGCAAAGGAAGCTATCGGTCTTATGGGTTATGAAACAGACTAATATTTCGATATTCATTCCGCACATCGGCTGCCCTCACAAGTGCAGTTTCTGCGATCAGAAGAGCATTTCGGGCGAGCAGAAAGCCCCCCGCGGCGAGGATGTTACGTCCCTGCTGAATGAGCAGGCGGAGCATCTGAAAAGCAGAGAGATGACAGCGGAGATAGCGTTCTTCGGCGGCAGCTTTACGGCAGTGCCGAGGGTGTATATGGAAGAATTGCTGACAGCGGCAGGCGAGGCTGTGAAGCGGTATCCCGAGGTATACACGGGCATACGCTGCTCTACCCGTCCCGACTGCATTTCCGAGGAAATACTCACACTGCTGAAAGGCTATGGAATGACGGCAATAGAGCTGGGAGCGCAGTCCATGTCGGATGAGGTGCTGAGGCTCAACCGCAGAGGTCACACCGCAGAGGACGTGCGCAGGGCTTCGGAGCTGATAAAGGCTAGCGGCATAGAACTGGGACTTCAGATGATGACGGGTCTTTACGGAGACAGCGTGGATGCTGTTCTCGAAACGATGCGTGAGTTCATCGCCTTGCAGCCGAAAACGGTGCGCATCTATCCTACGGTGATACTGGAGGGTACTCATCTCGGCGAGCTGTACAAAAGCGGCGAGTATGAGACTTTCACCTTTGATCAGACCGTATCGCTGTGTGCAAGGCTGCTGAGGGAGTTCACGGCGGCAGGTATCTCGGTCATCCGCATGGGACTACATGCAAGCGAGGATGTGGAGAAAGCAATGCTTGGCGGCGTATATCATCCCGCATTCCGTGAGATATGCGAGAGCCGCATTTTCCTTGAGGATATGAAAAAAGCCCTTTCCGATAAGGAAAAGGGAGAATATACGGTGTTCACCGATCCGAAGAACATCAGCCGTGCAACGGGACAGAAGCGCTGCAATATCGCATTGCTCTCGGAGCTTGGCTACAGGATAACGGTGAAGCCCTGCGCAGGGGAATATATAAAACTCTGTGCAAAAGAAAACGTATGAGGTAAGAATGTTTTTTAAGTCACTGGAGATACACGGATTCAAGTCCTTTGCGGACAAGACCGTGCTGAATTTCGACACCAAGACCACTGCCGTTGTAGGCAGCAACGGTAACGGTAAAAGTAATATAAGTGACGCACTGCGATGGGTAATGGGCGAGCAGGGCGCCAAAACTCTGCGTGGCGAGAAGATGGAGGATGTCATCTTCCACGGTACCGTGGAGCGTAAGCCCATGGGCTTTGCAAAGGTGGCGCTCACCATTGATAACTGCGACAGAACTCTCGGTGTTGACGCTGACGAGGTAGTCATCTCCCGTAAGCTGTACCGTTCGGGCGAGAGCGAGTATCTCATCAACGGTCAGAAGTCCCGTCTGAGGGATATTCAGGAGATGCTGATGGGTACGGGTCTCGGCAGGGACGGATATTCCATCGTAGGACAGGGTCGTGTGGCGGAGATAGTAAACGCCCGCGGCTCGCAGCGCCGTGAGATATTTGAGGAGGCGGCAGGCGTTTCGTTGTTCCTGCACAAAAAGCAGGAGGCGGAAAAGCAGCTTGCGAATGCGGAGGACAACATCACCCGTCAGAGAGATATCCTGCGTGTGGATGAGGAGCGTCTCCCCGTGCTGAAAAGGCAGTCTGAAAAGGCTGCTCTTGCGGTGGAGCTTTACGAGCAGAAAAAGGATCTTGAAATATCCGTAAGCACCGCAAGGCTCGGCAATCAGCGAGACAGCTTGAAAAAACTGGACGATGATCTGCTGCTCAACCGTGCGGAGAGCGAGCATTACGAGCGTGATATCCAAAAGCTGGAGGATAACATCGAATCATCCTCCGAAAAGCGAATGAAGATACAGGCGGAGCTGGAGCGTTTCCGCAGAAACAGGCAGTCTGTAAATGACGAGATCGCCGAAAAGCGCGCGAGCATTCAGGTGCTTGAAAATGATCTGCGCCATAACGAGCAGCGCAGAACCGAGCTTGCTCAGCAGATCGCAGACGCAGAAAAGAGCAGCCGCAGCTTTGATGAGGATATCAAGGCTATAGAGCAGAAGATCGCCGTAAAGGAGCAGGAGATTGCTGCTCTCGCTGTAAAGCGCAGCGAGGTGCAGGAAAAGCTCTCTGAGATCGCTGGCATGAGCGCTGAGGCGGACAAGGCTTATTCCGCACTGGAAGCGGCTTTGGCTCAGTGCTACCGTGACAAGGGCGAGGCTGGCGTAAGATCTGCGCAGGCTGAGCGTGCAGCGGATGAGGCTCAGGAGCAGAAACGTGTTTTCTTAGAGGGTCTGAACGACAGCGAGGCAAAGCTCAAAGAATACACCGAGGGCAAGGAGCAGGCTGCAAAGCAGCTTTCCGAGATAACTCAGAAGCGTGCGGATACCAAGAACAAGCTATCCGGCTACGAGCGCCTTTACGACGGCAAAAAGCGCCGCATGAACGAGGCGAAGGAGGCGCTTGACGCAGTTGACCGTGAACTCGGCAGCAAGCAGCAGAGATACAATGTTCTCCGTGATGTGGAAAACAGCATGGAGGGATATTACCGCAGCGTAAAGGATATCCTGAGAGCCTCAAAATCGGGGCGCATCAGCGGAATCCACGGCATAGTTGCGGATATAATCAGCGTTGAGGAGCGCTATGTAACGGCTATTGAGACAGTTCTTCAGCCTGTTATGCAGCACATCATCGTTGACAATGAGGAGACCGCAAAGCGCTGCATCCGTTTCCTTAAGGAGACAAATGCAGGACGTGCGACCATGCTTCCTCTCACAAGCATCAAGGGGCGTTCCCTCAACGAGCCGAGACTCGACATGGAGGAGGGTTTCGAGGGAATTGCAAGCGAGCTGGTGCAGTTTGACGATGAATACAGCGAGATAGTGAGATATCTTCTCGGCACCACCGTAGTTGTCGATGATATCGACACCGCCGCCTATATAGGCAAGCGATACGGCAATAAATTCCGTATTGTAACGCTGGATGGTCAGGTGGTAAATGCGGGCGGTTCGTTCACGGGCGGTAGTAAGGTCAGCGCAGGCGGCATCATCTCCCGCAAGCAGGAGATCGACACCCTTTATACCGAGATACAGAAGCTGCGTCAGTCGCAGAACGAAAAGAGCGAGGCTTTCCGTCAGTATCAGGCGGAGACTGCGAAGTTCACCATCGAGATGGAGGGCATGCAGGACGAGCTGCGTGAGCTTGACAACGAGGAGATCCGTGTGAATGCGGAGATATCCCGTTTTGACAGCCTTATCTCTCAGCTTTCTCAGCAGGGAGAGACAGCAAAGCTCACCGTACAGCGTTTTGATATGCAGATAGAGCAGCAGACGAAGGTCGTTGCGGAGAACAATGAGATCATCGAAAAGACCGAGGCAAAGATAGCTGAACTGGAGCAGGAGCTTTCCGCTTCGGGCAGCGAGAGGGAGAGCGCCGCAGAGAGCATAAAGGCTCTTTCCGACGAGCTTTCTCAGATGAATATAAACGAGATCACCGCAGGCAAGGATATCGACGCATTCCGTGGCGAGATCCGAGCTGTTGAGAACAACCGCAGAATGCTGTTTGAGAGCAGCGGCGGTTATAAGGACGCAGTGGAAAGGCTTGATAAGGAGGATAACGATATCCGACTTGAGATCGAGCGTGTAAAACTCGAGGTGCAGCAGCATTCCGAGAGCCTTTCCGAGAACGACAGCGATATAGAGCGCTGCGCTGCAGAGGTCACAGAGCTTGAAAAGAGCATCGAGACCATGCACCGTGACGTCCGTGAGGCGACAGATAATAAGGAGAAGTTCAACCGTGAGGTGGCACGTCTCGAGGAGCGCCGTGCGGGAGTTCAGAAGGAGTACGACAGCATAGTTAAGCTGCTGTATGACCGTTATGAGCTTACCGTCTCCATGGCAGTTGAGATAGCAAAGCCGCTTGAAAATCTGCTTATGGCGGAGAATGATCTCGCAGAGCTTAACAAGCGCATAAGCGCTCTCGGCAGCGTAAATATGGACTCCATCGAGGAATACCGCACGGTATCCGAGAGGTTTGAGTTCCAGTCTGCACAGCTGGCGGATATCGAGAAATCAAAGGCAGAGCTTGAAAAGCTGATAGAGCAGCTCACTACTGATATCAAGGCACGTTTCTTGAACAGCTTCCAGGAGATAAACCGCCACTTCAAGGAGATATTCGTGACCATTTTCGGAGACGGCGCAAAGGCAGAGCTGGAGCTTACCGATCCCGAGGATGTGCTGAATTCGGGTATCGAGATAAATGCGGCACCTCCCGGAAAGGTAATCAAGAACCTGATATCCCTTTCGGGCGGCGAGCAGACTATGGTGGCGATCACCATCTATCTCGCGATACTCAAGCACCGCCCCACACCGTTCTGTATGCTGGACGAGGTGGACGCTGCGCTTGACGACGTAAACGTAGACAAGTATATAACATATCTTAACCAGTTCGCAAAGCAGACTCAGCTTATGGTCATCACCCACAGACGTGGCACCATCGAGGGCTGTGACGTGCTTTACGGTGTGTTCATGCAGGAGAAGGGCGTTTCACGTCTGCTGCGGCGTGAGCTGACCGATGAACTGGATGTGGAACTGAAGTAACGGAGGTAATATGGGACTTTTTGATAAGTTCAGAAAGAAAAAGCAGGACGAGGACGAGCTTGCCGAGGAGCGGGAGCTGTCTGCCGCAGAGGAGCAGACAGACGAGTCTGAGTTGCTGACGGAAAGCGAGCCTGCCGAAGAGAATGTAACAGAGGAATATTCCGAAGATCCTGAGGAGCAGATCGAGGACGTTCCCGAGGAAACGGAGCAGCCATCCGAGGAAGAACACAAGGTCGGCTTTTTTGAAAAGCTGAGAAACGGTCTGAAAAAGACTAAGGACGGCTTTCTCGGCAAGATAGAGCTGCTGATGAACAGCTTTACAAAGATCGATGAGGATTTCTTTGAGGAGCTTGAAGAAATGCTGATCCTCTCGGATATCGGCGCAGAGACATCAATGGATATCTGCGATAAGCTGAGGGCTGCGGTAAAGCGCACAGGCGCAACCGATCCGAATGACGTTAAGCAGCTGCTGAAGGATATCATTGCCGACATACTGACGGGCGGAAACGAGCTTGATCTTTCCTCAAAGCCATCCGTTATCATGGTCATCGGCGTAAACGGCGCAGGTAAGACCACCACTATCGGTAAGCTCTCAGCTAATTTAAAGGCGCAGGGTAAAAAGGTCATTGTGGCGGCGGCAGATACGTTCCGTGCGGCGGCTATAGATCAGCTTAATGTGTGGACTGACCGTGCAGGAGTGGATATAGTAAAGCACGCCGAGGGCAGCGATCCCGCCGCAGTGGTGTTCGACGCAATCTCAGCCGCAAAGGCGAGAAATGCGGATGTG
>JAZKZL010000366.1:0-13562 GCA_045612645.1 Oscillospiraceae bacterium | reverse complement strand
GTTGCCGCAGGAAGGGTAAGCGGCGCTACAGCTGAGATCCCGCAGCTCCCCAAGAAGAAAAAGAACGATGCTTTCTTTACTCAGTCCTCTGCACCGCAGATCGGCAGACAGCGCCCAAGTACGCAGAATCGCGCAGTGATCGATCTCGAGGACGCTCTCGCAACAGTGAACGACAAGCGCGAAAGCAACAATAAAAAGGCAGAAGTCACATCAAAACGCAGTGCGGATATCCTTGCCGCAAAGCGCCGTGACGAGCTTATGACAGAGGATGACGACAGCCGTGACAAGAGCCGTTACGAGGTGGACGACATCCTGGCGGGAATAGACCGCCGACACAGATGAGGAAGATCATAGGACAGGCGGCGCTGGTTGCAGTGCCGCTTGTCGCGGTTCTGGGGATGACGCTTTTCGGCGGCAGAAGATGGGATATCGCGGCGGTGCTGACGGCGTTTCTGTGCTGCGTGCCGTTTTTCCTTTCGTTTGAGCGCAGAAAGCCTGCCGCAAGGGAAGTGGTGCTTATCGCGGTGATGACGGCGTTTTCCGTGGCAGGACGTGTGATATTTGCGGCGATACCGTTCTTCAAGCCTGTTACGGCGATAGTAGTCATGGCGGCGATGTATTTTGGACCGCAGGCGGGATTTATGACGGGCGCAATGTCTGCACTGATATCGAATATATGGTTCGGACAGGGCGCATGGACGCCGTTTCAGATGTTCTGCTGGGGCTTTATCGGATGGCTTGCAGGTATGCTGAACAGAAAAGCGCTGCTCGAAAAGCCACTGATGCTGTGCATTTATGGAGCGCTTGCAGGCGTTCTGTATTCACTTGTGATGGATATGTGGACGGTGCTTTCCGCAGACGGGGCGTTCACTGTGGCTCGCTGGCTGCAGGTGCTGATAACTTCTCTGCCGATGACGGCGGTGTACTGTGCATCGAATGTGGTGTTCCTGCTTGTGCTGAGAAAACCGCTGGGCAGGAAGCTGAGCCGTCTGAAAACAAAGTATGGTGTGTTCTGCGAGGATGAATATGAAAATTGAGCATATAGCGGTTTATGCCGATGATCTTGTCGGCATGCGGGATTTTTTCGTGAAGTATTTCGGCGCCGTACCGAACGATGGGTATCACAACCCGAAAACGGATTTCCACTCCTTTTTCCTGACGTTTGACAGCGGCGCAAGGCTTGAGATAATGAGCCGCCCTGATATGTGCGTAGCGGATATCCCTCATAGGCGAGGATATCACCATATTGCGTTCAGCTTAGGCAGCAGGGAAGCGGTTGATGAGCTGACGGCACGGCTTGCTGCTGAAGGATTTGCTGTGCTGAATGGTCCACGAACGACTGGCGACGGTTATTATGAAAGCTGCATCAGCGGCTTTGAGGGCATAGTTGTTGAATTGGCGGAATGAGGTGCTGAAAATGAGAAGAGCAGAATATACGATATCATCTATAAACGCTCTGCGTTATATTGCGGCGGCACTGGTACTTGTATCGGTGTTCTTTACTCTGTTTATTATTGAGCCGTATTACAGCACGGATTACATGGCGCATTCGATACTTCCGCAGGAGAATTCGCCCGACAGCGTACGGCTGTTATTTCGCTACAGCGAGGGAATAACGCTGTCTGCTGTGCTGTTGCTGATTGGGGAGACGGCATTCGTAGTGCTGTGTCTTAGCTGCTTTATAAATAAGTGTCCGTGGCTGCTTGCGCTGCCGATGGCGGTGATTGCACTGGCGCATGGGCTAAGCATCGGCGCACTTATCGAGCTTGCTGTTGTTGCGGTGTTTGCTCTGACGGCGGCAGGTATCATCTGTACAAAGCTGCCCACTGTGCTGCTGAACGGCATATATGCGGCAATGTACGCTATCATGCTGATATCCGCAGGAGTGGGTTTCGGCGACGAGCTTATTGCACCGCTGATATGGACGGCACTGCTGCTTGTCAGCATATCCATGAAAAAGTGTTCCGAGGCCTGACCCGAATTTTCGCCAATAAACGAGCATATACATCCCACAGAGGTGATTATATGCTGTATAGTTTCAATGACATACGATGTAAAGAAGTCATCAACATAAAGAGCGGCTGCAGGCTCGGGAACCCCGATGATATCGAGTTTGACAGCTGCACGGCTAAGATAAGCCGTATCGTCATCTTCGGCAGACCAAAGCTTTTCGGGCTGCTGGGCAGAACAGAGGATATCTGTATTAAATGGTGCGATATCGAGGTCATCGGGGAGGATACCATCCTCGTCTCCTGTGAACTTCCGTCAAATCCACCAAACGGAAAGCGCAGGGCGTTTGGAAATTTGTTTAAATGACAAGAAAATTGTGCTTGCAATCTTTCCGTGTTTGTGGTATAATATTTCAGTAAATGTGCAATTCTAAGGATGCACAAATACACACACGAAAGCAGCCGCCTTTGGTGCGCTCTCACGGCGTCAGGAACGGTGATCTTTCGTGGAGGAAAATTTATAAAACCTAAATTCAGGAGGAAACACAAATGGCAGTAGTATCTATGAAGCAGCTTCTTGAAGCTGGCGTACACTTCGGTCACCAGACCAGAAGATGGAACCCTAAAATGGCTCCCTACATCTTCACAGAGAGAAACGGTATCTACATCATCGATCTGCAGAAGACAGTTAAGAAGCTCGACGAGGCTTACAACTTCATTCACGAGGTTGCAGCTAACGGCGGCGAGGTACTTTTCGTTGGTACCAAGAAGCAGGCTGCTGATTCCATCAAGGAAGAGGCTCTCCGCGCAGGCGCTCATTTTGTAAACGCAAGATGGCTCGGCGGTATGATGACAAACTACAAGACAATCCAGAGAAGAATCGCTCGTCTCGAGCAGCTCCACACAATGAGCACAGACGGCACATTCGATCTGCTTCCCAAGAAGGAAGTTATCAAGCTCAACCTCGAGATCGAGAAGCTTGAGAAGTTCCTCGGCGGTATCAAGAACATGAAGAAGCTCCCCGGCGCTCTGTTCATCGTTGATCCCCGCAAGGAGAAGATCGCTGTTGCTGAGGCTAAGAAGCTCGGTATCCCCGTTGTTGCTATCGTTGACACAAACTGCGATCCCGATGAGATCGACTACGTGATCCCCGGCAACGATGATGCTATCAGAGCTGTTAAGCTCATCGCAGGCGCTATGGCTGACGCTATCATCTCCGCTAACCAGGGCACAGCAGAGGCTGTTGTTGCTGAGGCAGAGGCAGCAGACGCTGAGTAATTCTTTAATAATAAGATAATTATCGTAAAGGAGATATAAAATCATGGCTAACATTACCGCTAAGGACGTTGCAGAGCTGCGCGAAATGACAGGCTGCGGCATGATGGACTGCAAGAGAGCACTGGTAGAGGCTGACGGCAACAGAGATGAAGCTGTTAAGATCCTCCGTGAGAAGGGCCTTGCTAAGGCTGCTAAGAAGGCTGGCCGTATCGCTGCTGAGGGCGTAGTTAAGGCTAAGGTTAACGGCACAACAGGCGTTCTCGTTGAGATCAACTGCGAGTCCGACTTCTGCGCTAAGACAGACAAGTTCCTGGATCTCGTTGAGACCATCGCTGATACAATCCTTGTTAACGACGTTGCTGACGTTGAGGCTCTGAAGGAGTGCACAGTTGCAGGCGGCACACAGAAGGTTGCTGACTACATGACCGAGAAGGTTGCTACTATTGGTGAGAATATGAACATCCGTCGTTTCACAAAGATGGAAGGCGTTCTGGTTCCTTACATGCACGATGGCGGCAGACTGGGTACACTGGTTAAGCTCGCTACAGATAAGGCTGACAATGCTGAGGTTCTCGCTTGCGGCAAGAACGTTGCTCTGCAGGTAACTGCTCTGAACGCTCAGTTCGTTGCACAGTCCTCCATCTCCGAGGAGAAGCTCGCTGAGGAGAAGGCTGTTCAGACTGCTCTTGTTAAGAAGGAGAATGACGAGTCCAAGAAGCCCAAGCCCGAGAACGTTCTTGATAAGATCGTTGAGGGTCGTATGAGAAAGTACTTTGAGGAAGTTTGCCTCCTCGATCAGAAGTACTTCAAGGATGACTCCATGACAGTTGGTCAGTATGTTGCTTCCGTAGCAAAGGCTGAGGGCGCTTCCGTTGAGGTTGTTGACTTCATCCGCTACGAGCGTGGCGAAGGCATCGAGAAGAAGGTTGACGACTTCGCAGCTGAAGTTGAGGCTATGGCTAAGGGCTAATATCCCGATATAAACGATAAGACCCTCCGTGTAAAAGCGGAGGGTCTTTTGTGCGTAAAAAAAATACCAAGGGTCTGCGTTATGACGTCGCAGACCCTTGCATGTATAGGGAGGTTTAATGTGGATTTCTGTAATAATTATGTATCCGTCCGAATAATATATAGCATGGATAACAGAAAAGTGCTGTAACAATACAGCACTTTAAGATATTATCCAAGCTTCTGCAGGTCGCTGAGGCACTCAGCGCACACGTTCTTGCCCTTGAACACAGTAATGCTGCTTGCGTTAGCGCAGAATGCGCAAGCGGGCATATATTTCTTGAGGATGATCTGATCGTCTTCCACATAGATCTCAAGGCTGTCCTTTACCCCGATATCGAGAGTTCTTCTGAGTTCGATCGGGATAACGATCCTTCCCAGCTCGTCAACTTTTCTTACAATTCCTGTGGATTTAACCATGATATTTTCCTCCTTGATATGTGTCAAAAAAAAGCACATTTTGTTTCTGTCAATTGGATTATATCATAGTTGGCTCTATTTGTCAATTTTTGATAAGGCTATAAATACCTGTTTTTCGTGCTTTTTTACGAGAATCATTATAAATAAAAGTGTCATTTTTATTTACAAAGCGAAAGAAACCTTTTGATAAAGCTGTATTACCGTTTATGTGGTCAGAATAATTTAATTTTATTGCGATTTTTTGTGGTTTTTTTAACAAAAACAAACATTCGTTTTTAGCAAGTATTTTGGAGAAAAATGGGTTATGAAGTATTTGTTGGGAATAATGCCTGCGCTTGCAGTTGTGTTTGGGCTGATAAATGGGAAAGCCATGGAGATGTCCGCTGCGATCCTTGATGGGGCAGGAGAGGCGGTAACTCTGGCTCTTTCGCTATGCGGAATAATGTGCTTTTGGTGTGGATCAATGAAGGTTGCGGAGAAAGCAGGGATAATAGAGTGGCTTGCAAGATTGCTGTCACCTGTGCTATCGCTGCTTTTCCGAGGTCTGAAAAAAGGCGGCAGGGCGATGCAGCTTATATCCATGAACATAACGGCGAACATTCTTGGATTGGGAAATGCATCCACGCCGCTGGGAATATCCGCAATTAAGGCGATCGCAGAGGAAGAAAACGTCTCTGACACGGCATCTGATAACATGATAATGCTGACGGTGCTGAACACTGCAAGCCTGCAGGTCGTTCCTGCGACAGCTGCGGCCCTGAGAGCATCTGCAGGCTCCGAAAAGCCTATGGAGATCTTGCCTGCCGTTTGGATAGTCTCTGCTTACGGCGCCGTGGTGACGGTTGCTGCGGTGAAGCTGCTGGGATGGCTATCGAGGAGGAAGCATGGCTCTGACTGATATGATAATTCCCTGCATCTTTGCGGCGGTCATGCTGATCGCTTTTCTTCGCAAGGTGGATGTGTTTTCGGCATTCTGCGAGGGTGCTGCAGAGGGATTTCACACCTGCTGTGATATCCTGCCTGCACTGGTACTGCTGATATGCTTTATAGGAGTGCTTGAATCAAGTGGCATTGTGGAGGTGCTTACTAAGCTGCTGACGCCTTTGTGTGAGGCTGTGGGCTTCCCTGAGGAATGCATGCCGATGGTGCTGCTGCGTCCGTTTTCGGGCAGCGGAGCCATAGCGATATATGACGGTATCGTGTCGGAGAATGGTGTTGACAGCTTTGCGGGAAGAGTGGCGGCAGTGTTGCTCGGCGCGTCAGAGACAACGTTTTATACTATTGCAGTATATTTTTCAGCGGTGAAGGTGCGCAACACACGCTATGCCGTGCCTGCCGCGCTGACGGCTGATCTCACGGCATGGCTGGTGTGCGGAATAGTGGTGATGCTGTTCTTTGGATCGATGTGATATCAGCGGTAGTATCTGCTGAGAGATCTGTAACCGAAGTCGTCGTCATCTGCTTCATAATCTCCTTCAAACAGATCCTTGTTTTCAGCAAGGGTCTGTTCTGCTTTAAGGCGTGGAATGCTGAAGTATGCGGCGTATTTTTCGGGATCCTCGGTGCGGTTATTGCTGAGCTGAGTATCGCAGCGTCCGAGCAACGATGCGGCATAGGAGGGATCTGCTTCGTAAGCGTCAGCAATAGCGGGAATTGCTGGGGTGCCGAGTGTCTTGAGCAGACTGAAGTCCACTTCGGCGAGGGTGCCGCTCTGATATGCATTGACATTGTAGCGTGCGATGAGAGCATCGGTGTTGGAGAAGCACAGCACGCCGAACATGATGGTGAATGCAGTGAAAACTGTTTTCCATAGGGGGAGCTTCACGAACTGCCATATCATGATGATAATGAACAGCACAGCAAGCAGTGCCATAAACCAGCTTGTGTAGATGCGCAGGGGAGTCATGCCGTATTCGCCGATGTACAAGAACATCTTGCTCACAGCGGTGGCGATGAGCAGCAGTGTAAATACGGATATCACAACGGTGTAGACTTTCAGTGCGGCGGGGCGGCGGTCGTTCTCCTTGCGGACGGTGAATGCCTGCATCATGAGGATAACGAAAAGGTCTATTGCGGCAACGGTACACAGCTCAAAGAAACCTTGTCTCGCAAACTCGGAGTAGCTGTATTCCGCGGGCAGAGAGCCGCCGAGAGCAGCTGTCAGGTATCTGAACTGCACCAGTACATACGCGAGATAGAACAGGCATATCGGGGTGACAGCGGTGCATACAGCCATCAGGGGAATAACTCGGCAGTTGGGTGCGGATTCTGCACGGGGGGCGAGCTTTTTCTCGGCAGAGAACAGGATTCCGCAGATGAAGAAAGCTACGGGAATGCCCCAGATCATTTCGGATATGGTGTTGAAGGAGAATTCGGGCAGAAGATCGATGAATCCACCCATAAAGTCTGCGAACATATCGTCAGAGTTTATCAGAAGCGCTGCAACAACGATGGTCAGCGGCACTGCGATGAGCAGACCCAGCAGCACATACAGCACGCTCTTGCCTGCTTTCAGCTTGCCGAAAAGACCGAATGTTGCTTTGGGACAATCTCCGTAGCTTGCAAAGGGGCGAGCAAAAACAGATGAGAAAAAGTCGCGTACGAAGTGATCGCCGAACAGCTTTGCGCCGCTGAGAGATATGCCGAGATAGCAGAAAAGCCCGAAAACAAAGAATGCGGCGAGGGTGTTTATAGTGCGGTTTGCGCTGAACAGCGGCACAAAGCAGAACAGCTCAGCCACTGCGAAAACAGCAACGTGGCCTCCCTTTACGGGGAGCTTTTTCACCTTTGCAAAAACAGCAGCGAGAATTCCGAAAAGCGCCCAGAATGCGCCGCCAAAGATTCCGCCGTGATAAAAGAATGCATAGTGGATGAACAGGAATCCCATTACGAGGCAGATAACTGCTGTGATGGACTCAAAAATCGTATACGAGCGTTTCTGTATAGGCTGGGCGGTGGGGAGATCTGCGATGCCGTAGGGAGGCTGAACGTATTCGCCGTTGAATATCGTAGACGGCTGAGGTGGTATCTGTTGAGCCTGAGGGTTGTTCTGCATATTATCCATGATGTAAATCCTTTCTATATATGGCAAAAAATAGTAATCAGAGGGCGCAGAGGGGTGCAGGGAACGTTCCTGCTCCCCCTCTGCTATATAAGGGAATGTGTGGTGTCAGAATATATCACGCAGCCATTCTATCACCCATTCATGCAGAAAGAGCAGTGGGATGAACGAAAGAAGAACTACAGGTATTTCGACAAGCCAGAATTTTGGTTTCGGTTTTTTCAGTGCAGTGGTAATATGGAGAATGAACAGTGCGATGCATAGTACGAGACATATAATTCCTGCAACGATGGCAAACGGAGTATAATGAGGATATCTGTTCCACGAAAGAAGTCCGAATAACCATTCAATGAAAAAGCAGAATCCCAGACTTCCGAAAACGGAATATCCTGAGCCTATCAGCAAATGGAATACAAGGCTGCGTTTATCGCTCATGGCGTATCCTCACGCTTGAATTCAAGGATGTCTCCCGGCTGACAGTCCAGCACCTCACACAGCTTTTCGAGGGTGGAGAATCGCACCGCCTTTGCCTTTCCCGTTTTCAGCACGGAAAGGTTCGCAGGCGTGATGCCTACCTTATCGGCAAGGTCGTTGGAGGATATCTTCCGCCTTGCCATCATAACATCGAGATTAATTTCAATCGGCATGGTATATCCTTTCATATCGTATAATCATTTTCTTCACGGATGACGATTGCCTGTTCAAACACGTTCTTCACTACCCTGAGGATAAGTCCGATAAAGGCGAATCCAATTATTATAAGAAAAGCGAACTGCTTGATGAAGGCGAGGTATACGAATACTGCTGATTCCGCAAAGCAGCACCAGGAGATGATGCGGAGATATTTCACGCTGCTCTGCACGAACGGCTCGTCTCTGCGAACATTCCCCAGCAGCTTATCAAGGCACACCAGTGCCACGGCAGCTGCAGGAACAGCACAATACAGCGTTACAAGAAGCGGCACGAACACAGAGGGCATTCCGTTTGCCTCGTTCACGATCTCATCGTAATATCTTACCAGCCACGGTGCTATAACACAGCACACTGCCAGAAGTACATAGCACGCACGGACTATCACAAGTGACAGCAGTGCGGAGCGGTCCTTATTCCACATACACATTCTCCTTTACGGTCAGATTTTACCTTTTGTCTGACCATATAATAACACACAAATTATCATTTGTCAATAGCTTTTTATCGAAAAACGATAATTTTTTATTGTTTTATGCTTGATGTCGTGTTTTTGATATAAATACCGGTTTATTGATTGACTTAATTCACAGGATAATATATAATATAGATAACATCATTTAGACAGGAGATTTCTGTAATGGAAAAACGCATACTTGACTGGAACAAATACTGTGATACCGCCGCACAGGCTGTAGCAGAGGGCATCGTAATGCTGAAGAATGACAATGTTCTTCCTCTTGACAAGAATGAGGAGATCGCCGTATTCGGACGCATACAGCTGCATTACTATAAGAGCGGCACAGGCTCGGGCGGCATGGTCAATGTTTCCCATGTGGTGAGCATTCCCGAGGGTCTGCGCAATGCGGGAGTTAAGCTGAACGAGGCGCTTTACAGCATCTATGACGAGTGGGATTCCATCTATTCTTTCAATTTCGGTGAGGGCTGGGGCTCTGAACCCTGGTCGCAGGATGAGATGCCGCTCACTGATGAGATCGTGCAGAATGCCGCAAAGACCTCAAAGACCGCCATTGTCATCATCGGTCGCACCGCAGGCGAGGAGATGGACAACAGCATCAAAGAGGGCGCATTCCTGCTGACAGCTATCGAAGAGGATATGCTGAAAAAGGTGCGTGCCGCGTTCGATAAGATGATCGTTCTGCTGAATGTTCCTGCACTGTTTGATATGGGCTTTATGGACAGATATTCCCCTGAGGCTGTGCTGTATGTATGGCAGGGCGGAATGGTAGGCGGCACGGGTACCGCTATGGTGCTGACAGGTGAGGTATCCCCCAGCGGCAAGCTCGCCGATACAATTGCTTATAATGTTTCCGATTATCCCTCTGCGCCCTATTTCGGCGACGGCATGGAGGATAAGTATGTCGAGGATATCTATGTCGGCTACCGCTATTTCGAGACCTTTGCAAAGGACAAGGTGCGCTATCCGTTCGGATTTGGTCTGAGCTATACAACTTTTGATATCTGCTGTGATTCTGTAACAGGACAGGCTCCTGCCGATCAGACCGCAACTCTTACGATTAAGGTCAAGAATACGGGCAATTATGCGGGCAAGGAGGTCGTTCAGGTATATCTTGAAGCGCCTCAGGGAAAGCTGGGCAAGCCTACGAGAGTGCTGTGCGGTTATGCTAAGACAAAGTCTCTTGCGCCTGATGAGGAGCAGGAGATAAAGATCACAGTTGATCTCAAAGACTTCGCAAGCTATGATGACAGCGGCGTGACAGGTCATCCTTACTGCCGCATCCTTGAAGCAGGTCAGTATAACTTCTATGTGGGCAGCGATGTGCGCAGCGCAGTGACCAAATTCGGTATGCGCCTTGAGGAAGATTATGTAGTGGAGCAGCTGAAGCAGGCACTTGCACCTGTGCAGCCGTTCAAGCGCATGAAGAACGACAACGGCGTTGTCGCATTTGAGGATGTGCCGCTTGAGCAGCAGGAGGAGTTTGTCCGCCGCCTTGCCGCACTCCCTGCGGAGATCGCTCATACAGGCGACCGCGGCTACAAGCTCAGCGATGTGGTGAACGGCAGCTGCACCATGGACGAGTTCGTGGCACAGCTTTCGGATAACGATCTTGCCTGCATCATCCGCGGCGAGGGCATGGGAAGTCCTAAGGTTACTCCCGGAACTGCATCCGCATTCGGCGGCGTTTCCGAGGGTCTGAAGAGCTTCGGCATACCCTGCGGCTGCTGCAGTGACGGCCCCTCAGGCATGAGAATGGACTGCGGCACAAAGGCGTTCAGCCTGCCCGGCGGTACGCTGCTTGCCTGCACCTTCAACAGGGAACTTATCACGGAGCTTTTCGTGCTGATGGGTCTTGAAATGACAGCAAATAACGTTGACTGCCTGCTGGGTCCGGGTATGAACATCCACCGTCATCCCTTAAACGGCAGAAACTTTGAATACTTCTCCGAGGATCCGTATCTGACGGGTACCATCGCAGTGGCTCAGCTGGATGGTCTGCACTCTGTTGGCGTTACGGGAACTATCAAGCACTTCTGCGGCAACAATCGTGAGACTCACCGCCATTTCCTTGATTCGGTGGTATCTGAAAGAGCGCTCAGAGAGATATATCTCCGTGGCTTTGAGATGGCTGTGAAGCAGGGCAAGGCGTCCACTATTATGACCACCTACGGCAAGGTGAACGGTGTGTGGACAGCGGGCAGATACGATCTCACCACCACCATTCTGCGTGAGGAGTGGGGCTTTACGGGCTTTGCTATGACGGACTGGTGGGCGCATATCAACCGCCGTGGCTGCGAGGCAGACAAGCGTGATTTCGCAATAATGGCGATGGCTCAGAATGATACCTACATGGTGTGCGCTGACGGCGGAAACCATGAGGACAACACCCTTGCATCCCTCGAAAAGGGCGAGCTTACAAGGGGAGAGCTGCAGCGCTGTGCAAAGAACATCCTCGGTATGCTCATCACCACCCATGCAATGAAGCGTGAGATGGGCATAAACGACGCAGCGGAGATAATCAACCGTCCTAAGGATAACAACGGCGAGGATGGCGAAGTTCCTTACTACTATGTTGACGATACGTTTGAGCTTGATCTCGGCGGCATGATGACGAAGAAGGGCGAGAACTACTGCTTTGCACTGGATTTCAAGCGTGAGGGCAGATACAGAGTCACCATCACCGCCTCCTCCGAGCTTTCCGAGCTTGCACAGAGCGCGGTAACGCTGTTCAGCGTGGGCAGCGCCTGCGGAACTTATGTGTGGAACGGCACAGGCGGCAAGCCGGTGGAGCTGCACAAGGAGATCAACGTGTTCTCACGCTTCACGAGCGTGCGGCTGCATTTCGCCGCAAACGGACTCAAGCTGCACAGCCTGAAGTACGAGCGCATCGGCGAACCTTTTATAATCTGATAATTGCCGAATAAAACAAAAAGACCGCTTCTGATCTGCTACAGAAGCGGTCTTTGATGTTTTGGGATCAACCGAATATGCGGTTATGTAGGATCATCAGTCCTCGTTCCACTCATACAGCTTACGAAGCTCTGCGCCAACCTTTTCGAGCTGGTGATCAGCCTCAATGCGTCTGCAAGCGTTGAAGTGCGCTCTGCCCATCTTGTTCTCCATGATCCAGTTGCGTGCGAATGTGCCGTCCTGAATCTCGCTGAGAACCTTCTTCATCTCCTTCTTGGTCTCATCGGTGATGATTCGCTTGCCGATCTCATAATCGCCGAACTCTGCAGTATCGGAGATGGAGTATCTCATCATCTTGAAGCCACCCTTATAGATGAGGTCAACGATCAGCTTCATCTCGTGGATGCACTCGAAGTATGCGTTCTGAGGATCATAGCCTGCCTCAACGAGAGTCTCGAAGCCTGCCTTCATCAGAGCGGTAACGCCGCCGCACAGAACAGCCTGCTCACCGAACAGGTCAGTCTCTGTCTCGCACTGGAATGTGGTGGTGAGAACGCCTGCTCTTGCGCCGCCGATACCAGCCGCGTAAGCAAGACCTGTATCCAGCGCTCTGCCTGTAGCGTCCTGATGAACAGCGATAAGGCAAGGAACGCCTCTGCCGATCTGATACTCAGAGCGAACAGTGTGGCCGGGGCCCTTGGGAGCGATCATGATAACGTCCACATCTGCAGGGGGTACGATCTGACCGAAATGGATGTTGAAGCCGTGAGCGAAAGCAAGAGTCTTGCCTGCTGTCAGGTTGGGAGCGATGCTCTCCTTGTAGAGATCAGCCTGTTTCTCGTCGTTGATGAGGATCATGATAACGTCAGCAATCTTTGCTGCGTCGTCTGCGGTGTATACCTTGAAGCCTGCGTCAACAGCCTTGGACCAGCTCTTGGATCCTTCGTACAGACCGATGATGACGTTCACGCCGCTCTCCTTCAGATTCAGTGCGTGAGCGTGACCCTGAGAGCCGTAGCCGATGACAGCAACGGTCTTGCCGTCCAGCAGGGACAGGTTGCAGTCTTCCTTGTAATAGATCTTTGCCATTGTTTTTATCTCCTTTTATCATTATTATTTCGACGCAATGGCGATATGCATATCGCCGTTACGAGGTCAAACTGTTTTTACACCTTTACGGTGGCGTCGCCCTTCTGCAGGGCGATCGTTCCTGTACGGACGATCTCTCTTATGCCGTAGGGACGGAGCAGCTCCTCGAAATTCGCGAGATTCTCCTTGCTGTCCGAAAGCTCGATGGTAACTGTATTCGGCGAGATATCGGATATCTTGCCGTGCGCTATCTCAACGATAGCCATCACCTCGGAGCGCTGCTTTGCGGTACAGCCCACCTTGATCAGCACCAGCTCACGGGATACCACATTGTCGCTTTTCAGTGTCTTTACCTTGATGACGTCTATCAGCTTATTCAGCTGCTTTTCTATCTGTTCAAGGGTGTAATCGTCGCCGTCTGCAACGATGGTTATGCGGGATACCTGCTCATCGTCAGTCACGCCCACCGCAAGGCTGTCGATATTGAAGCCTCTGCGCGCGAACAGTCCTGCGATCCTCGCAAGTACACCGGCGTTGTTCTCTACCAGTACGGAGATAGTATGCTTCATGCTGTTACCTCCATCAAAGAATAGTCTTTTCAAATTCCCCTACCGATACTTCGATAAGGAACGGCCTTTCAGATGCGATAAGGCGCTTTACAGCGTCTGTCGCCTTT
>JAZKZL010000365.1:0-2598 GCA_045612645.1 Oscillospiraceae bacterium | reverse complement strand
TGCAGTGCTTAGTGCAATGACCATTCCTGCGGTGTTCACAAGCTGTGGAAGTGATATCGGCGGCGTGATATGCTCGCTTGCGGGATTTGCTGTGGCGCTGATACTTGCCCTGTTTGAGCGAGGACTGCTTACTGTTGCGGTGAGCGCTTGTGCTGCGGCTTTTCTGACAGATATAATTATCGGATCATTTGGAATATAAAGGAGAATTTGCTATGAAACTTATGTTTGCTTCTGATATACACGGTTCTGCGCTGTATTGCGAGAAGATGCTGGAGGCTTATCGCAGGGAGGGCGCGGAAAAGCTCTGCCTGCTGGGTGATATACTGTATCACGGACCCAGGAACGATCTTCCCGATGGCCATGCGCCGAAAAAGGTGATAGCTATGCTGAACGAGGTCAAGGAGGAGCTGCTCTGCGTTCGCGGCAACTGTGACACCGAGGTGGATCAGATGGTGCTGGAGTTCCCTGTGCTTGCGGATTACGCTGTGCTTTTCGTGGATGGCAGGAGCATTTTCCTCTCCCACGGACATCATCATAATCCCGACGCGCTGCCACCGCTGAAGAAGGGAGATGTGCTGATAAACGGTCATTCTCATGTGCTGAAGGCATTTGAGAAGAACGGCATCCACTGCCTTAACGACGGCTCGGTTTCTCTTCCTAAAGAAAACAATCCCCGCAGCTACATGGTCTACGAGGATGGAGTATTTGCGATAAAGGAACTGGAAAGCGGAGAGGGCATTCTGACTTATTCAATATAAAAAAGTGACGGGCGATCTGCCCGTCATATTTTTTTACCCGGATTATCAGTCAGCTCAAAATACGCTGCGGAATATCTCGGCACGTTGATTTTTACATAACCGTTGCTGTCGGCGCGCATGGTCTTTTTATAGTGCGGCGCGCAGCCGTTCCATTCATCCGCGGTGCTGTCCAGCAGGCAGGTGAGCATTTTGCCTTCGCCGATGTGGATGTTGTAATGCTCCTGAACACTGTCGGAGAAGTTCATCACTGCTACGATCGGTTTTTCGCCCTCACAGCGGCGGATCATTGTATAGCAGCGCCTGAGTGCGCTGTCGCAGTCGATCCATGCAAAGCCATCGGGAGTGTCGTCCCAGCGGGAGAGCGCAGGCTTTTTCAGATACAGTCTGCACAGCTTTTTCATAAACTGAGAGAAGGCATCATGGATGGGATATTTCAGCATATCCCAGTCTTGTTCTCTTTTTTCATCCCATTCACGCAGCTGACCGAATTCACTGCCCATGAAGTTCAGCTTTTTGCCGGGGTGAGCGTACATATACATATACAGCGCCCTTGCCTGCGGGAACTTGTCCTCGTATGCGCCGTGCATCTTTTGAAGTATGGTAGCCTTGCCATGGACATTCTCGTCATGGGAGAGGGCGAGTATGTATCTCTCACTGTAATAATACAGCATAGAGAAAGTCAGCTTGTGATAATTCGGAACACGCTCCTCGGGAGTTTTGCGGAAGTAATCCAGCGTGTCGTTCATCCAGCCCATGTCCCACTTGTAGTCAAATCCGAGTCCCCCCTGATCGGTGGGCTTGGTTACGTTCGGATGATCGGTGGAATCCTCGGCGCAGAGAATAGCGGAGGGATGGATCCATTTCAGACCCGTATTCATGCTTTTGAGAAATTCAAGTCCGTTCGTGTTGACGCCGCGCTGCTCGTTGCCCATCCAGTAGATGACACGGCTGATGGCGTCCATCCTGAGTCCGTCAAAGTGGTATTCTGTCAGCCAGTAGTTTGCTGCGGATTTCAGAAAGCTGCAGACATGACCTTTGCTGTAATCGAAATTGCGGCTGCCCCATTCACTGTGAGCAATATCGCAGAATTCCGATTCGTACAGGCTTTCGCCGTCAAAATCGGCCAGCGCATAGCCGTCCACAGCAAAATGAACAGGCACAAAATCCAGCAGCACTGCGATATTGTTTCTGTGGCAGGTATCCACCAGTTTTTTCAGACCTTTTGCATCGCCCCAGCGTGCGGTGGGGGCGAAAAAGCCTGTCGCCTGATAGCCCCAGGATTCATCGCAGGGATATTCGTTCAGCGGCATCAGCTCCACGCAGTTGTAGCCGTGGTTTCTGCAGTATTTTACCAGCTGCGTTGCAAGCTCCTCATAGGTGGCGCATTCTTTTTTCCATGATCCTGCGTGAAGTTCGTATATATTGAGTGCATCACCATGCCAGGTGCCTCTCCTGCACATCCAGTCATAATCGTCGAAATGATAGGAGATATCCCTGATTATGGAGGCGGTTTCGGGGCGAAGCTGAGAGCCGAAAGCATAAGGATCGCAGTGATCGGTGTATCCGTCGTCTGTATATATGCGGAATTTGTACATATCTCCCGCTTTGGCACCTGCGATATATAATCCCCAGAAATTATCATCTCCGACATGTACCATATCGGCAGGCTGCCAGTTGTTGAAGCTTCCTATAACAGCAACTTTTTGGGCATGAGGTGCAAACACTCTGAACATCGTACCACCGAGGTCTGTATGCGCGCCCAGCCATTCATAGCTGTCGAAGCTGTTTCCGCTGTAGAATTCATCTAATTTCATTAATTTATCCTTTTTTCTACTAACAT
>JAZKZL010000364.1:0-5503 GCA_045612645.1 Oscillospiraceae bacterium | reverse complement strand
GGATTTCGGCCCCTAAGGCTTCCGCGGCTACCACGGTATCTTGCGCAAAGTTTTTCGGCACGCCGCCGGACCACATCATTAGTCCCGTCTCTTTGGCTTTCATTTTAATTTGCGTCAGTTCCAAGAAATCTTTGGCGCTGTCAATGGAAATATGGGCAGCAGGGTTTTCGGCCTGGTGCATCACAAAACCGAACCCGGCAGAGCAGTCGCTAAAAGCAGGTACAAATATCGGCACGCCGTATTTGTCAAAGGCGCTCTCCATGGGCGTTCTGTAGTCCGCAGGTGCGGCGCAGAGCACTGCGATATCGCTGTAGCGGAGCGATTCCTCGGTGGTGAGTCGGCGTATCTCGGCGGCGATGAAGTCTGCCTCGGCATACGGGTCGTCTGCACGGATGAGCCGCACGCCATCAGGAGAGCATTCCGCCTTGCTTTCAGAGAATATCCCCTCGGAAAGTGCAGAAAGCGCAGGCGCAGTGAAACGCTCGTTATCGGTGACTATCTTATCCGCACCGAACGTCTCCTTATCCGCATTCAGCGAGTGCTGCTGCAGCAGGGAAACGGTGTCGTTCACGGTGGTGGAGATATCACGGCAGCCGTCGGCGTTATCCGTTGTAAAGGCAAAGGTGATGTCCTCTGCGAGATCCGTCATGCTGAAAAGGAACTCCAGCTGACTGCGGGAAAAATCGCTGAAGCCGTCCACATAGATATGCTCGCCCTTAAAGCAGCCGTGCTGCACGGAGAGCTGCGCCGCCGTCAGCGTGCAGTCAAGCCTGTCGGAATAGGATGCGGAAAGTATCGCGTCGTATGCGGTGTAGATACGGCTGATGTCGGTAAGCTTTGCGAACAGGGCAGGGCAGCTGTCGCGGAAATCCTCGCGCACTGCCTCCACTGTTTTTTCAAAGCCTGCAGCGGATACTCCCGATGTCTTGAACAGCGTTACCGTGCCTGTCATTTTAGCGGCAAAGCCGGGTTTGAGAGCGATCTTTGCGTATGCGGAAAGATCGTCCCGAAGCTCGCTCACAGCACGATACATAAGTATATTTTTGGTTATATCATCGGCAGGCTTTTTTTCGCCGCCGTGCTTTGCGATTATCTCGTCTGCAAGCTTTTCAAACGTTTTCACCGAAACTGCGGAAAAAAGCTCCGTCCTGCCCTCGGCTGCAAAGGCTCTGTAAAGCGCCTTTTCCGTCTCGAACTCATACTGGTCGGGAACGATAACAAGCGCTCTGCCGCCGTTTCTCACGTCCTGCAGCAGCTTTTTTCTCAGCCTGACCGAAACATCGGCGCATGCTCTGCCTAATATGAACTCTGTCACAGCTTTACCTCCTCTTTAACGGAATAAACGTAGCTTCTGCCTTTTTTGCCCACCTGCTGTATCAGTCTTGCCTCGCGCAGCACCTCAAGCCTGAGAGAGCCTGCGCCCTCTTTTATGAGCCGCATGAACTCCTTTTTGGTGAACTCCTGCGGCAGACCCTCGGGCAGATATATGCGGTAATCCTCGCTGCTGTGGAGTATAGTCTCGGAAAGCAGCGCCATCGGCACTTTTTCGATGTGCAGCTTTTGCCGCACACGGCGGTCACGCAGCTCGGGCAGCTTTTCGCCGCTGAAATAAACGCGCTTTTCCACCCGCAGCCTTGCAAGGATGAACCGCACCTTTTCGTGACCGAGAAAATCACGGATGGAATACAGCTCCTCGAATATCTTCACTCTCGGGTCTTTTTTGCGGAAAGGAGTCTCCTTAACTATCTCGCCCGAATCGGTGTTTATGTAGACCGTGCGTGTTTCGTACTCCACGGGATGCACCACCGTAACGAAAGCGGCGGCGGTGAAGTCCTGCAGCTTTTCTTTCAGGCGGTAGAGAGCCTTTGTCTGTATCTCGAATATGCCCTCCTCGCTGACGGCGTCTGCGAAATATCTGCCTATCTTTATCTCCTGCTCGTCGGAATAGGGGGCGTAGTAATTCTTCAGCACCGCATGGATGAGCTTTTCATTCTGCGTGCCTACAGAGCCGTGCATGCCCCTGATTCGGGTCATGGCATTGCTGAGCGCATGGGAAAATCGATCTATCTCCTCGCTCGGCTCCTCACGGCTGCGGATGAACTCCGCCACAGCGCCCTCGTCATTGCTGCCGATGACGATATCGGCGGCGCTTTTCAGCTGCTCGCAAGCGTTAGCCACAGCCACGCCCGTGTCGGCGGCGGTTATCATGGAGATATCGTTGTTGTTGTCTCCAAAGCACACCAGCTTGTCCGCATGGGTAAGCTCCAGCACCTGCAATATCGCTGCCGCCTTAGAGGCGTGTTTGCTGAATATCTCAAACCATATCTGAGCCTTGTTGTAGGTATCATGCATCATGCTTGTGGAAAAGCCGTTCTCCCTGCAGAACACCTCAAACATCTCTGCGATATCCTGTTTCGGGTCAAGCAGCGTGAAATAGAACACCCTGCCCTCGAAAAGCTCGCTGTAATCGCTGACGGGACGCAGGCGCTTGTCCTTTATACGAGGCTCCACATAGCCGCGCACCTCGTCAAGCCTGTCTTTGAGGAACGATACCCGCTCCCTGCCGTCGATATAGGAATACACCAGCGGCGCCATGCCGTTTGAAACGAAATATTCCCTTGCGATGTCAAGGCTTTTCGGCGTAAATATGTTCTCGATGATATGCTCACCCGTTTTCGGGTCAATGACAAATACCCCGTTGAAGGTAACAGCGGGGCAGGAGAGATGAAGTTTTTTCAGCAGCGGCGCGGCGCTTGAAAAGGATCGCGCCGTTGCAAAGGTGAACAGCACTCCGTTTTCCGTGAGCCTGTTGAGCGTTTCGGCGCTCTCGTCCGAAATGCTCATATCCGAGCGCAGCAGCGTGCCGTCAAGGTCAGTGGCGTAAAGGGTGGGCATATTTTCTCCGTATTGTCGTTATAGGTATCAGAATTCGTTGCAGTGTTCCACCACAAAGCGGTGGTCGAGCATATATTCTCTAAGCTGCGCCATAGTGGGCAGACCCGAGTTGTCGCTGTCGTTCTGTATCTGGATACAGCCGACTGCGTTGGCACGGATGACCGCCTCGCCGAGGGGCAGCTCATCGCAGATTCCGCTGATGAGACCCGCCGCGAAAGCGTCGCCTGCGCCGAGGGTGTTCACCACCTCGTCTGCACGGAAAGTCGGCACGATGCCGCTCTCCACGGCGCTCTTGTAGAAAGCGCCCTTCTTGCCCATGGTGATGACGACTTTTTTTGCGCCCAGTGCGAGATAGTGGTCTGCGATATCATTCGGCTCGGAAAGACCGCACAGCTTGCCTGCCTCGTTAAGGTTAGGCAGGAAGATATCCGCCTTTGCCGCGAACTCGTTTATAAGCTCCAGCGCATGCTTGTCCGAAGTCCAGAGGTTGCCGCGCAGATCGGGGTCAAACACCACGGTGATATGCTCCTCATTCGCACGCTGAATGAGCCTGCGGCAAGCCTTTTCGGCGGTTTCGGATATGGTTGGGAATACGCCTGTTATATGCACCGCGCGGATGTCCGAAAGTTCCAGTGCGTCGATATCAGCCTCGCAGATAAAGGACGCGGCGGTCTTTTGGCGGTAGTAGTGGATCTCATGCTCGCCGGGCTGCGCCTTGCTCTTCATCATGCAGCCTGTCTGATGCTCGGGATCGGTGATGGCGAGGTCATCCGCAATGCCGTTTTCCCTCATGAACGCACGGATTCGCTCCGCACGGGGGTCATCGCCGAGCCTTGTCATGTATCGTGCGGTAACGCCCAGTCTTGTCAGACCCACCGCCACGTTAAGCTCCGCGCCTGTCACTGTCGCATAGAAATTGCGCACCTCGCTGAGTCTGCCCTCATCCTGGGCAAGCAGCAGCTCCATAGGCTCACCTATAAGTAAAACTTTAGTCATATATTTATTGTCCTCTGTGTCACGTTATATGTATGGTAAGCCTCACGGCTTGTTATATAGTTTCACATATACTATTATACCAATTTGCGCAACATAAATCAATATAAAAATGGGACAATATTTATTTTTTGCGTATATTTTTGCGAGGTATGGCGAGAGGTAGTCGACAAATCGGAATTTGCCAGCGAAGCCGAGCGATGCTCGGCTTACGCGGGGCGCAAACTCCATTTCGCATTCCCCTAATGGGAATGCGATTTTGCTGTGCAAAACCATTCCGTTTGCCACTGATCCCCTTTTAAAATGTACCTACAAAACCCGATTTGTCATGCCGTTTTACGATACCGCAACCCGCAGGTTTGACCCCTTTTCTGCGGTTACATCTCGTCTAAGTGGCGGCAAAGCCACACCGCAAGGGGCATAGCAAATTATAATTGTAGGTGCGTTTCAAATTCCGCTCGCACTTCTCTGTGATAAAATATTAAAATACTACTTGACAAAAGCGGAAAAATATTGTATAATCTGTTTTAATGAATTTGGAAGGATATTGGAGTCTTTCCAGCAACCATAAGGACCACTCTTTTCTGAACAGAACGGAGTCGAGGCCATACGGACAGCCGGGTCCACTGCCGATCTGTGGCGAAAGCCGCATTATTGATTGAGTTAAAAGCTCAAATTTTATAAGTTGGTTACTTCATAACCGAAAAATGCAGGAGAGCGTGAGGCTCGGTGCATACTTGTGAAACGGTCAATAAGAGTAGTAAAAGTGATTGCTATATAGACTCTGAAAATCCGAATAATGATACTGCCGCAGTGCTTTATCGGGCATTCTGCGATTTATTACGGTAAAGTATTGTCACAAGCTGTGCTATGCATTCCTGCAGGGCACAGCTTTTTTATTTACACAGCAAGGAGACAGGACATGAGCAATTCTTCAGGCAGACATCTCGATCAGACAAGGGCGCCCATCCACGAGGCTCTCGAACAGTTCAGGCAGATGAGAGTAGTGCCGTTTGACGTGCCGGGACACAAGCGTGGACGAGGCAATCCCGAGCTTACGGCGTTCCTCGGTCAGCAGTGCGTGGGCGTGGACGTAAACAGCATGAAACCGCTGGATAACCTCTGCCACCCGATATCCGTCATTCAGCAGGCGGAGGAGCTTGCCGCAGACGCTTTCGGAGCGGCACACGCATTCCTCATGGTGGGTGGCACCACAAGCTCGGTGCAGAGCATGGTGCTTTCCGCCTGCAAAAGGGGCGATGAGATAATCCTCCCCCGAAATGTACACCGCAGCGTTATCAATGCACTGGTCCTCTGCGGAGCGGTGCCTGTATACGTCAATCCCGAGGTGGATCAGCGACTGGGAATCTCGCTCGGAATGCAGCGTGAGCAGGTCGCAAAGGCGATAAAGGAGCATCCCAACGCCGTGGCGGTGCTGGTGAACAATCCCACCTATTACGGCATCTGCTCGGATCTCCGTGCCATCGTGAAGATGGCGCATGACGCAGGAATGCTCTGCCTTGCGGATGAGGCTCACGGCACGCACCTGTATTTCGGCAGTGGACTTCCCGTTTCCGCCATGGCTGCGGGAGCGGATATGGCGGCGGTGTCCATG
>JAZKZL010000363.1:0-5988 GCA_045612645.1 Oscillospiraceae bacterium | reverse complement strand
GTCGAGCGACTGAAAATCTATAAATAGAACACGGGAGCAGATATAGGCTGTTCCCGTGTTCTATGTTAATTATCTTGACTATTTTTTATATAGATGATATAATGTAATAAAGTTTGGATGTTGAATTAAAACCTGCCTGATGTATTCAGTGCAATGGCAGAAGCGATATCTGAGTTGTATTGCTGATGTTACGAAAAGGTGAAAGTCGTATGAAAAAGGAGGAGGCGTAGTGAAGTTGCTGAAATGGATATTGATAGGCGTTGCAGTGCTTGCGGTGATAGGAGTGATAATTATGTTGATCCCGATATTGTCAGCAATGTTTAATCCTAAGGATCACATTCTGGATGGCGGCGATATGGAGAATAACTCCTATCTCGTCAGCGTTACATATTCCGAAGCAGGGGATATGTCAGGCAGCAGCGTTTATATGAAGATGTATGCAGACGAGGCGGGAAAGGTCTGGCTGGAGGTCAGCGAATGCGCCGCTGCAGGCGAGGATGAGACCTCCGCCACCTACGAGCTTGACCGCAATGCTATCTATGCGTTCAACGCCCTGTACGATGAAAAGCACATGAGCAGATGCGTTGATCTTCCCGACAGCGAGCTTCTGCTTCTTGATGCCGCTGTGAGCAGTGTTATGATCGAGTTTGCTGATCGTAAGATAAGATTTAACAGTAATCAGGAATTTCCTGAGGAGTGCATCGGAGCGATCGGCTCGACGTATTCGCTGCTCAGGAGTTTTGTACCGCAAAAAGATTAATACAACAGAAAGGTCAATTGACGGATGGCAGATATTTTTATAAGCTACAGTTCAAAGGATAAGGAAACAGCGGATGTCTTGTGTGCTCAGATAGAGCAGCAGGGCTATTCCTGCTGGATAGCTCCCCGTGATATAGTGCCCGGGGAGGACTGGGCAAGATCAATAAATACAGCGATTACTGCGGCAAAGGTGTTTATCGTGATATACAGCCGCAATTCCTGCGAATCTTCGCAGGTGCCTAAGGAGATCGGCATTGCAGGGGCGAGAAACCTGTCCATTATTCCATATAAGATAGACGACACACCGCTTACAGGCGATTTCGAGTATTATCTGCTGGGCAGCCACTGGGTAGCCGCAGATCCTGCCAAAGGCGACTATAAGATAGCTGATGTGACGGCGGCTATAGAGCGCGCTATTGCCCGACGTGAGGGAAGAGAGCCTTCATCCGTTACCATCAACAATAATTACGCAGGCGACAACAATTCCGTCATCAATGTGCAGCAGAAAGCATCTTCAGGAACAGCGCTGAAGATTGCTGTAGTGGCGGCGGTATCGCTGCTTGCGGTGGCGATAGTCATCATAATCCTGCTGCTGACAGGCAGGGAAAAGGAGGAGAACAGCTCCGCGCAGCCTTATCTGTCACAGCCTGTCGTCACAGCCGAGACAAGTGCCGTTCCCGAAACAGAAGAGCCTGCCGTTCCCGAAACAGAGGATGCCCCTGTCGCAGAAACGCAGGAGTCCGAGCCGCAGCCGCTGTCCTACTACGAGGCGAATGCCATCTACACCGAGATGGTGCATAAGCTGATGCAGGCAGCTTCTGCAAACGCCTATTCCGCATTCATAAACTACTTTGATGACACCTACACCAACACCGAGATAGCCGAGATATACGACACCATCGGTTTTTGTGTGTATTATCCGCAGATGCATATCTCGGTATATGAGTATACGAGTGACGCCATATTCGGAATGTACACCTTCTATGAGAACGCATACGATGGTGCGCCGATACATTATCACAGTGATTTTGTGGATGATGTGAATGTCATCGTCCGTGACGGTGACGAATGGCGTTTCAGCCGTCTGCCCGAGGAGCATCCGTTCAATGCTACCATCGAGCAGATTCTGTATCCCTACGGCCCCGACAGCACGACAAGCTACACTTCCCAGACATATCAGACCGCAACAGGCACAGTTCTTTGCGATCATTTCATGGCGGAGGTGGTGAATGTCATCGTCAACGAGGATGGTACGGTGACCGTACACATCGAGTTGATAAACGGCGATTACAGCTTCCCGACAGAGCTTTATCTTTACATGTCGGTGTATGATTACAACGGCAACGTGCTGTATCAGGCGGACGGTCTGGCGCTTGATACGTCCATCGTCGCAAACGAGATACAGTTCTACGAGATGAACCTCGGCCCGCTTGACTACATCGACGAAGTGGATCTGACGTTTTTCTACTATGATTCTTATGTTGAAGCCATTTATGGATGATGTGTATTTTTGAATAAACAAAACGGGGGCAGTGGATGCTCCCGTTTTTGCTGTTATTCTGTTATTCACCCTCAGCGAGAAACGCCTTTATCTCGGCGAGGTGCTTTTCTGCGACCTCTCTGCCGAGCTTGTATACAGCACGCATCACCTCGGGATCCTTTTCCGTCTTGCTGATGGAGAGCGCCTTTTCGGGGCGGATGACCAGCACTTCGCCCTTGCGCTCCTTTTCCTCTATGTATGAGATCTGCGCATTGTATACCTCATGACGGTGCGCCATAAGCTCCACAAGCTTCGGGTATTTTTTGTATCTCAGCTTTATCAGCGGCATTGCGCTGTTCTTTTCCTTGACGTAGCCCTTTGGCTGGGTCAGGATAACTATGTTGCGGTCGTAGCCGATGCTCTCGTAGTATTTCAGTGGCACGGAGTCCGACATTCCGCCGTCCAGTAGCTTCATGCCGTCTATCTCCACATTCCGAGAGACAAGCGGCATGGACGCCGAGGCTCTTATCCAGTCAAACCCGTGATCGTTCCAGCCCTCATAGCGATGGTAGACAGGCACGCCCTTTTCGATATCCGTACACACCACATGGAACTCCATCGGGTCTGCGGCATAGGCATTGAAGTCAAAAGGGTCGTGCTTCAGCGGCACCTCGCCGTATGCGAAATCCGCACTGTAGAGATCTCCCGTCCGCAGGAAGCACCGCACGCCGAAATACCGCTTGTCACGGCAGAATCGGGTGTTGTAGCGGATAACTCTGCCTATCTGCTTTGATTTGTAGTTGACACCGAAAGCTGCTCCCGCAGAAACGCCGATCGCACCGTCAAAGACTACGCCGTTTTCCATCATCACATCGATAACGCCCGCCGTGAAAAGACCGCGCATTGCGCCACCCTCGAGTATAAGTCCTTTTTTCATAAATGTATCTCACCACTTTCCGTGAATCATTGTAGCATAAAATTACAGGAATTTCAAGACTCCATGTATTCTATCACGGCACCGAGATGGGGGAGGATAACGTGGGCAAGCTGCTCCATCTCCTCAGTGGGCGGAGCGAGGTCAGGCACCATTATCGCGATCATTCCTGCGGCATGGGCGGAGCGTATACCGTTGTAGCTGTCCTCTATGGCGACGGCGTTTTCGGGGGCAACGTAAAGTTCCTCGCACGCCTTCAGGAAGATATCGGGATGGGGCTTGCTGCGGCTTACCATATCGCCGCACACCAGCTTGTCGAAGTAGTGAAGTATCCCTGCCCAGTCTAGCTGCTGCTCCACCACCTGCCGCCGTGTGGAGGAGGCCAGACCGATGCTTATACCCTCGCTGCGAAGATACTCCAGCAGCTCTCTGATATACGGCTTTGTGGGCAGCCTGCCGCCGTCATAGCGCTCGTGATACAGTGCAGATACCTCCGCCTTGTACTCATCATACGGGAAATCCTCGCCGTAGAACTCCAGTGCAAGCCGCCTCGTTTCGGCGTAAGTGGTGCCGAGGCAGCGCCTGAACAGCTTTTCGATGTCCTGTATGTCGTGCTTTTCGGCAACCACCAGCCAGCTTTCCAGCACCTTTGCCTCGGAGTCGAAGATAACTCCGTCCATGTCGAATACTACTGCTTTTATTGTGTTCATACCGATTCCTTTTCATTGATGATCTTCGGGTCCATATTCTGCTCCGTATTTCAGCAGAAGCTCCCTGATCTTATCTTTTTTTCTTGCTAGATAAAGCGCACTGTAGCCGTTTGTGTGCTTAGCGTTCGGGTCAGCGCCGTTTTCAAGAAGCACTCTTACACACTCTGTATGCTCATCAATCACTGAACTTATCAGTAAAGACGGCTCACTGATATCAGCACCGTGATCGATCAGGAGCTGCAATATTTCCCAACGATCTCGGGTAACTGCATAAGCTACGGGTGAAGTTCCGTCGCCGCACAGATCAGGGTCTGCTCCGTATTCCAGCAGCAGCTCGGCAAGCTCATAGTTTCCGTTTATAATTGCCGCAATTAGAGGTGTAGTGAAACCTGGTTCATAATAATTTGATTTTTGGTATATCGAATATTGATTGTGATCGGGGTGAACGCCGCTTTGCAAAAGCTCTTCGGCTCGCTCGTAGTCGTTGTTTCTGACAACGATTTTTATAGAATTATTGTTTATAAACTCTCTTTCTCTTTTTTCCTGAGCTTCATGCACTGCGATGGATGTCGCTACACAAGCCGCTAAAAGCAAAGGAATACCTATCATCAGCGTACCGATGATGATATTTGTTTTTGCCTTGTGCTTATGAGCTTCCGCTCTGATGCTTACTACGCCGTCGATAACAAATACCAGACCGATAACTACAGTGAAAAGCAAAGCGGCCGCAATAGAAAATACTATCATCCAGAATATAGGCATAATACCACCGTTTCCTTATATCTTGATACGATCATATTCTATCATATTTCCACGGAAATGTAAAGTCATAACAGACTGAGCTGCTCACATTCGGGAAACTCATGCAGATATGCGAATATCCTGTCCGTGCGGTATTCCAGACCTGCTTTCTCGCAGGCGCGCGTGAAAAGGCTCCACAGCTGCCTGTCGTTTGGGGAGGGGATCTCGTAATCCGCACCGAATTCCCTTATGTAGCGTTCCTTCAAATGGGGGAAATGCCTGTCGAGGGCGGCGTAGTAATACTGCCTGTCGCCGTCGCGCAGGGTCATTCCGATGCCGAATGAGAGTATACCGTAGCAGCCTGCCCGTGCGGCGTAGTCCACAATGGCGAGGATGTTTTCCTCGGTGTCGTTGATATAGGGGAGTATCGGACACATCCACACGACCGTGGGAATGCCTGCCCTTTTCATCTCGCACAGCACCTCAAAGCGTCGTGAGGTCACACAGACGTTTGGCTCTATGATGCGGCACAGCGAGTCGTCTGCGGTGGTGAGAGTCATCTGCACCACGGCTTTCGTGCTGCGGTTAATGTCGCTCAGCAGATCGATGTCCCTCAACACCAGATCTGATTTCGTCTGCACAGCCGCGCCGAAATCGTATTTCTTTATCAGTTCAAGACAGCGCCGTGTTATTCGCAGCTCACTTTCGAGGGGGATATACGGGTCGCACATGGCGCCCGTGCCTATCATGCAGCGCTTTCGCTTTGATCGCAAAGCCGCCTCCAACAGCTGCGGAGCGTTTTCCTTTACCTCTATATCTGTGAATTCATGGGTGAATCCGTAGCATACGCTCCTGCTGTCGCAGTAGATGCAGCCGTGGGTGCAGCCCCTGTACACATTCATTCCGTTGGATGAGGAGAGTATCCCTTTAGCCTGTACCTTATGCATTTTGCTGCTCCTTTTCCTGCTTTATCTCCTGTGGATGCACGGTGTTGCGGAATATCTCTATCTCGCCGCCCTTTATCTCATAGAGGAATCCATCATAGCTGCCATCCACCTGCTTTTCTGCGATGAGCGGCTCATTGCCGTCGGCAAGGGAGATGTAGTCTGCCATCAGCATTCCGAACCACACCGCAAACACTGCGGATAAGGCAAACACGACAGCCGCAGCAGCTCGTTTCAGCCTTGCGGGGATATCCTTGCCCTTGTGCTGCTCGTGCATGTGCCGCGAGAGGATAGAAGTCACCGCCAACAGGAACAGCGCCGCCGCAGCCGATATCGCAAGCGTCACCCATTGCGGCGTACCGAGCGGCACGAGAAAGAACGCGTCGGGGAACAGCGCACAAGCGCCGAGGAATATCCCAC
>JAZKZL010000362.1:0-4468 GCA_045612645.1 Oscillospiraceae bacterium | reverse complement strand
GACCGTATTTCTCAATGATGCCGAGTATCTCCTCATAGGTGTAGGGCTGCTTGCGGTACTCCTTGCCGACGGTGAAAGCGTCGCTGAATGTGGGCATGGAGTCGCCGTAGGTAAAGGACAGCTTTCGCACATCGAACTCCTCAATGGGTATCCTGATAAAGGTGCTGTTCTCGAACCATGTGCTGAGCCACGGACTGTGCTCAACGACCATATAATGTGGCGAAACACGCTCGATGATTATGCCTTTCTTGGCGCACTCGGTGCGGAGTATGGCCTCGCAGTTGCGGCGGTATTGAACATATTTGTCATGTCTTATTGCACTCTGCGAGTTTGGTCGGGTGTTCTTTATTTCTTCAAGCACTGCTCTCGCTTCATCAGGAGATATAGCTGTGAGGCTCTTGAACGGGCCTATGGTGCTGTCATAGTAGTGGTATAGGTACATTCTTATCCCTCCGCTCTCCGCTTCTCCAGCACCGCCATTCTCTCTCCGATAAGCTGCATAAGCTTCTGCTTCATATCCTCGGGGAGATAGGAAGCCCCGCACATCGACAGATATTCCTCACGCATTGCGACCACACGCTGTATCAGCCTTTCCGCTGACACCGTGGGCAGACCGATAGTCTCCGCAAAGATAAGGAAATCCTTGCGGCGGATATTCTGCTTCTTGCCGTTCAGGGTAAGAGCAAGCTGCTCCTTGTCGCTAGGCAGGACAACATTTGCGTAGAGCATATCATACGCCGCTGACAGCGTGAATTCGCCGCTGCTTTCCTTTCCCTCGATAAGCGAGAAATTCTTGAGATGCATATCCGAATTTCCCACCGCAAACGAGAACACAACACGCAGAAACAGCTCGGCAAGGTCAGCGCCCGAGGCTGCGGAATATCCCGTCACAAGCTTGCCGCAGCGCTCATACGAGCCACGGTATTTGTCCTCAGTGAGCCTGCCGTCAAGCTGACAGAAATCCTCCATTGCGAGCATTGAAACGTTGCTTTTGGTACGCACTCTGTCGATACGCTTTGTGATGTACGCAAAGGTGTTCTGTGCCGACTTCACCAGTGCAAAGGGCACGGTGCTTATCTTGGTCGCCTGCGCCATTCGCATGACGAGGTACTCCATTTCGGGCAGAGCGGGGTACTCCTCCGTCTGCGGCTTCAGGATATAGCCTGTTGGGTAGTTCACAAGCGTCAGGCGTGGCTCTCTGCCTTCGGTAAGGTGCAGGGACAGCTTCTTCTGCACGCCGGGCACGGTCAGACCTCGGTCGGTGCTGTCCTGTGCAAGGCGGTCAAGCACCTCCTCCGAGATGTCGATATACGGCATACTTGATGTGCCGAAAAATTTCTTTATGCAGCGGTCATGCCAGCCTGCCTGCGTTTTTGTATCAGCAAGAGGCTTTCCACAGCACAGGCAGCTTGTAAGTCCGATAAAAGCTACGCTTTGCGCAGGTACTTCAGAGGGCGCAGCAGGCTCGTTTTCCTGCGGCACGGCGTCAAGGCTTGACCTGATACTCACGCAGCCGATAGGATCCTTGCAGGCGGCGAGCAGCAGTCCGAAGCGGTCCTTGTAGCTCAGCTTCCAGTTCTTTATAACGATATCCAGCAGCCAGCCCTCGGGGATAAGTCCGTCAAAGAACGAGAACAGCGTTTTAGACCTGAACTCCTCACTCTGCAAGGGCAGAGTAAGGCTCACAGCCGCCCCGTCAGAACGGAGATACTCCTCATCATACGCAAAGGAATAGCCGTAATCGGTCTCGCTCAGAGTGCCTGCAAAATCTTCCCGAACATACACAAATGCTTTTCTGTACGCTTCCATCATTCTTCCTTTCTACCGGGAACGGCTTTCATGCCGAACATTGCAAGCGCCTGATTCACCTTGTCCATACGCACAGTCTCCTTGCCCTGTTCCAGCTCACGGACGAAACGAAGTCCCAGCCCCGAGCGGAGTGCAAATTCCTCCTGCGTAAGTCCCAGCTCCTTGCGCTTTTGTTTTACAAATTCACCAATAGTTTTCATGATTTTATTTTATACCCTTTCGGGTAGAATGTCAAGTGCTTTTCAAGATTTTTATACCCGATTGGGTGCAAATTTTGTCGAGATTTGCGCATTATACCCTTTCGGGTGTAATTTCTTATATTCTGACAATCTCAACCCCCACGCTATCAGCATAATTCACAGTATAATATGTACCTCCACTGAGTTCACGCAGATAGCATATCAGATACCCGCTGCAATCCACCATGTGCCTGTTTCGGTCGAGCATGCAGGTGCTTGTGTAGCGGTCGGACAGCACACGCACCTTGTCGGCACGAGCGAGGATATCGTAATAATGCAGCTTCTGCTCGGAGTTCCATTTCAGCGTTTGCTGCTCGGGAGGACACGGCAGCACAAGCACAAGCTTTATCTGCGGATATCGCTCTTTCAGCCGCAGCACCGCTTCCTCTGCGAGCATATCAAATCCCAGCGCACCGCCTGCGCCGAAGAATACCACACCACGCTTGATAAGCGACACGATGGCAGTTTCGAGGTCGGCGGTGAGCTGTTCGCAGTTCTGCGGGAGCTTTCGGTGTCCGCTGAAGCAGGCTACTTTTGTTTTGTCTATCATAATACAGCACTCCAATCCTATTATTTGTATTATATTATACACTTAAATAATAGTATTATCAACACGCTTGTTTATATTATTTTTTGAATGTATATGTAATATAATAAAAGGTGTAGAAAGGGGTGCTGTTATGATAATCGGTGAACGCTTACGAAAACTGAGAACCGCAAAAAGACTGACAATATATAAGCTCTCAAAGGAAACTGATATTTCACAGAACCATATCAGCGCCATTGAACTGAACAAACGACAGCCTACTATCGACACCCTTTCCAGACTTGTCGTGCCGCTTGGGATATCGCTTGCCGAGTTATTCAACGAAGATACGGAAGCCTCATATCTCACAAAATCCGAGCGCACTCTAATTGAAAACTATCGTGAACTGCCCGAAGAAAAGGCACAGATGTTATTAAATCTCAGCGGTATGCTTAAATAATAAATCAAGGTGCGACACGGTGTCGCACCTTTGTATTTCATCAACAATCTCTTAACCTGTTTAAATAGGGGTTGACAAAATTAAATTTATGGTATATAATAATAGTGAACAAACTACAAGATAGATTTGTTTATGTGATGAAGTAATTTGGTGCGTCAAGGTACTGAGTTATGGAGCAACTGTAGGGGTTTAGCGTATGTCCACGACTTGACTAGGCGAAAGCCGAAAAGAAATACGCTCGTTTTGAATACAATAGAGCCTTGAGCCACACTAACTGTAGGTTTAAGGCTCTTTGTTGTTTATAGGAGATTAATATGACGGATAACGAATTACTAATGGCTGTTGCCTCTCTGTTTAAGGAAATGACACGATACCGCTATGAGATCGTCACTGGAAGAAAAGGCGTAGCCGAAGCAATTGAAATAACCCTTACGCCTGATGGATTTAAACATCTGACCGGATTACATAAAGCCAAAAACTTTTCCGAAGTATACACAGCACCTTCAGGAGCATTATTGCGTGATATACTGCACGGAAAATTTGATATATCTGTTCTCTCCGAAGAAGAGGCATATCCTGATATTATTGAACGTCTGACACATCTGCTGAAACTGAAACAATATCTGGATGAGTTTTCTGCACTCTATCGGTGGAGTAAGGACAAAGCCCATCAAGCAGGCATATATACAATCATTGATGCTGATTTTATGATACCATGTGAATCACTGGAGAATGAGAACAAAAAAGTCTTCCTGTTTCTTATTCGGGACAAGGATGGAACTTTCAAGATTACTGATCTGATCACCGACAAGATAAATAACATCAACTTAAAGAGCCAAGAACTGATAACCACACAGACAATTATCATTGATAGTCTGGACTATACTCGAGGACAGCTTCGCCCACCTACAATGCTTTACAAAGCACGGCATGATATTATTTCAGGATCAAAAGAAATTCTTTTTGACCGACTCACTCAAAAGGCATAAACAGGTGCGACAACACGATGTTGTTGCAGTCGTCCCAAAGCGGCGCATGGACGCGCCCCACCAAAGGGCGACCTGCGACACGGTGTCGCAGGTTTGCACGCATTATGGCCGCATTATTCGCTTCGCGAAAAACGCTCGCCAAAACGCTGCAAACAGCAATATTTCCGTTTTGCCGCCATACAGCTTGGCGGCAATTTTGCTTCGCAAAACCACTCCAATGTCGCACCTGTTCTCATTCTCAATTCTTTTTCACCGTCGGCATAAAAATATCCTCCAAAACCTCCGCAGCCGCCTCGTCTGCCGAGCTAATGGCATGCGCATAGATATTTCCCGTCGTGGTGATATTCGCATGACCCAATCGGCTGCTGACCGTCTTTATCGGCACGCCGCCTGCTATCATGAGCGTCGCATTCGTGTGGCGAAGCCCGTGTATCGAAACATCGGG
>JAZKZL010000361.1:0-4415 GCA_045612645.1 Oscillospiraceae bacterium | reverse complement strand
GCCTGACTGCATCCTCGCTATCGGCGGCGGCTCCGCAATGGACGCTGCAAAGATCATGTGGGTGCTGTACGAGCATCCCGAGGCTGATTTCATGGATATGGCAATGCGCTTTATCGATATCCGTAAGAGAGTTTATACATTCCCCAAGATGGGCGAGAAGGCTTACTTCATCGCTGTTCCCACTTCCGCAGGTACAGGCTCAGAGGTTACTCCCTTCGCAGTTATCACAGACGAGCAGACAGGCACAAAGTATCCCCTTGCAGACTACGAGCTGCTGCCCAACATGGCTATCGTTGACTGCGATCTGATGATGAGCGGCCCCAGAGGTCTGACCTCCGCTTCGGGTATCGACGCTGTTACACATGATCTGGAGGCTCTTGTTTCCGTAATGGCAACAGACTACACCGATGGTCTTGCAAAGCAGTCCCTGAAGATGATCTTCGATTACCTGCCCAGAGCATACGAGAGCGCTGCTCCCGATGTTCCCAACGATGTTGAGGCTCGTGAGAAGATGGGTAATGCCGCTACAATGGCAGGTATGGCTTTCGCAAATGCATTCCTCGGCGTATGCCACTCCATGGCGCACAAGCTGGGTGCTTTCCACCACCTGCCCCATGGCGTTGCAAATGCGCTGCTGATAAATGAAGTTATCCGTTTCAACTCCGCAGAGGCTCCCACAAAGATGGGTACTTTCTCCCAGTATGATCACCCCAAGACCCTTGCAAAGTATGCAGAGGTTGCTGAGTATCTCGGCGTAAAGGGCAAGACCGACGCTGACAAGGTGGAGGGTCTTATCGCAAAGATCGATGATCTCAAGGAGAAGATCGGCATCAAGGCTACCATCAAGGATTATGGTATTGACGAGAAGGACTTCCTTGACAGACTTGATGACATGGTGGAGCAGGCATTTGACGACCAGTGCACAGGTGCTAACCCCAGATATCCTCTGATGAGAGAGATCAAGGAGATGTACCTCAACGCCTACTACGGCAAGACCACAAAGCTCAATTGATAAGGAGGAGAAACAATGTCTGATAACATCATCGCAGTAAGAAACGGCAAGACCATCTACCGTGAGGGCAACACTGCCGTTAAGGTGTTCAACGAGGGCTATGCAAAGCCTGATGTGCTGAATGAAGCGCTCAACCAGTCCAGAGTTGAGGATATCGGCATCAATGTTCCCAAGATCCTTGAAGTTAAGATGGTGGACGGCAAGTGGGCGATCGTTTCCGAATTCATCGAGGGAAAGACCCTTGCACAGCTCATGCAGGAGAATCCCGATAAGAGGGATGATTACCTCAATCTTTTCGTGGATCTGCAGATGCAGGTGCATAAGGCTACCTGCCCCATGCTGAACAAGCTGAAGGACAAGATGAGCCGCAAGATCACAGAGGCTGATTTCGATTCCACAACACGTTATGAGCTTCACACCCGCCTTGAAAGCATGCCCAAGCACAGCAAGGTATGCCACGGCGATTTCAATCCCTCCAACATCATCATGACTGCTGACGGCACGCCTTATATCCTTGACTGGTCTCACGTTACACAGGGCAATGCTTCCGCTGATGTGGCAAGAACATATCTGCTGTTCAACCTTGCAGGTCAGCCTGAGCTTGCTTACGACTACCTCAACATCTTCAGCAAGAAGAGCGGCACCGCAAAGCAGTATATCCAGAAGTGGATGCCCATCGTGGCTGCATCCCAGTCCGTTAAGGGCAAGCCTGAGGAGCGCGAGTTCCTGCTCAGCTGGGTAGACGTGGTGGAGTACGAGTAATTTTGCTTCTCCTGCCCAATTCTCCGGGCAAGAAAATATATGCCGGATATCCGTCCTCAGGGGCGGATATTTCGGCTTTATGGCATACAAAAAGACCACCCGAAGGTGGTCTTTTTGTGTATCAGTAATTATTCCTCAGATTCGTAATCGCATACGCCGTCGCCGTCCATATCGTGATCTATGGGCGTGTTGCCGCCGATCATATCTCTGCCGCGAACGTAGTATTTATCGCGCTGCAGGCGCACAGCCTCATCGATCAGCTTCTTTGCTTCACGGGGATGCTTTACGGATTTCAGCTCCTTGGCGGGGGTATCGCTGTCCTTTGAGAGCATCTTTATCGTTCCGCAGCCGACTATTCTCTGTCCGAAGGAAAGCTGCAGCGACATATCGTACACCCTGTAAAGCTCGATCTCATCCTCTCTGATGGTGAACAGACCCATCTTGGTGATGAGCTTGGTATCCGTCAGAATATAGCGGGTGAAGGAGATGGGAAGTCCCAGTATACACTTCTTGCCCGTCCATATGATCTCGCCGTATTCCCGTGTGAGTTTTTCAAGATTTGCCATAACGCTCTTCCTTTCTGTATGCCGCAATGCGGTGTTATGCCCCGTTAAACGGAGCGCATATTGCTGTAGTAATCCGTAGCTGTGCCTTGCATGGCAAGCGCGCGTATCTTTTCCTGTATCCTCTTATATTCAGCGGAGATGGCGCTTGCGCCCTGCTGCCGCAGATACACCTCGCTCTGAACACGGCGGAAGAAAATATCCTCGCCGAAGAACGGCTCCATCCGCTGTATCTGCTTATAGCTATATACCCTTGAAAGGAACACCTGCTTTTCCTTTGGTGTAGTGTTCTGTTCAAGTCCGCCCATCATCAGCAGATCGTAAGCCGCGTCCGCTGCAAGCCTCAGGCGCTTCTGCGCATAGATATCCTTTGCGGCAAGCTCCATAAAGCCGATAACATCCTCGATGCGTTCGTTATCACGGTTTCTGAGCCATCCAACTCGGTCATATACATAAAGCGCATGGCAGAGCTTTGCCACTACTGCGTCATCCTCATGGAATTTCAGCACCAGCAGCAGGGGATAGCGCAGGTTCTTGTCAGGCTCTCCCGAAAAGCTGCCCACCGCGAATCGGGTGGTCTCGTGATCCAGCCTCGCGGCGTCAGTGAACGGGGCGGAATCCACATTCAGACAGTGCGCGAATATTTCCATTGCCGTTTTTATCAGGGCGGGAAAGCTTTCGGTTATCTGCCTGAAAAAGCCATAGGTGTAATAAGGCGCCACAAAGCGTCCGCCCTTGGAAAGAAACTTTTTCAGAATATCAAGTGCATATTCAAGGTTTTTCTGTGCAGTATCCCAGTCACTTCGGGAGCGCACCGCAGCTATGCAGGCGTGCAGTCTTTCATCCCAGTTTTCTACGTCGTTCAGCTTAAGGACGCCTGCGGTCATCCTGCCGCATGCAGCTTCGAAATCTGTGGGACACCACTCCAGTGCACGGGAATAATGCTCGTATGCCTTGGCAAAATCCCACTTGTTTATAAACTCCTTAGCAGCCGCGCATTCCTCTTTGCATTCCGAAAGCCCGTAGCCGCGATCCTCGTTCGCGTCATCCTCGTCTATGAGATCGCTGAGATCCACCTCCAGCGAAAATTCATCTGGAATAGCGCAGCGCAGTCCGCTCAGAAGATCCTCCCTTGCCTCGGCATAGGCGATATGCGTGCCACAGTAAAGGCAGAATCCTGTGGGGAAATCATCGTCCAGCATTATCATACGTTCGCACCTTGGGCAAACGCAGTAATCCAGCATATATGTCACTCCTCTCGGAGATAAATTCTGTAACTATTTTAGCATATTATCCCTTATTTTGCAATACATTTCCCACAAAATCAGCCACATTCCCGATCACAGACGCTTCGCAGCACTGTTTTCGGGTGTGTCGTTCCATCATTTCGTATAAAACGATTTGTGCAAAAGCACTGAAAGTTTTTTTGATTTTGAAAAAATTATTGCAAAATTCACACTGTTATGTTATACTATAAAATAGCAAAATTTGTTCAGACTATTTTAAAAGGAGTTATAAATCTATGAACGAAAAAGTACAGCATATCATGGATCTCATCCGTGAAAAGGGTATCAAGATGGTGGATTTCAAGATGGTGGATATCAACGGTCAGTACCGTCATGTTACCATCCCCGCAGATGAATTCAGCGAGGACACCATGAAGAACGGTATCGGCTTTGACGCTTCCAACTACGGCTATGCGGTTGTAGAGAAGAGCGACATGGTATTCATCCCCGATCCCGACAGTGCAGTTATTGATCCCTTCTGTGAGATCCCCACACTTTCCATGGTGGGCAATGCGATGATCATTGATTATCCCGAGAACCGTCCTCTGGCGCAGTATCCCAGAAACATCGTTCAGGCCGCCAAGAACTACATGAAGGAGCTGGGCGTGGCGGATACCATGCTGATTTTGCCTGAGTTTGAGTTCTATCTGTTTGACCAGGTGGGCTGGGAGGTTCAGCCCAATTCCATCGGTGCCAGCGTGGACGCACCCCAGGCTCACTGGAACAGCGTCACCGAAGGCAGCGGTAATGTGGTCGCCAAGCAGAAGAACTATCATATTGCCAAGCCCTTTG
>JAZKZL010000360.1:0-2857 GCA_045612645.1 Oscillospiraceae bacterium | reverse complement strand
GCGATCAGCTCACGGGATGCGAGAGAATATCTCATTCCCTTGTGGTTCATGGCAACGCCGTCGCACACGCCGATTGTGAAGAACTCAAACGGCACACCGCCTGCGTTTCTGATGCCATCCTTAACGTATCTTGAGATCTCATGCAGATGCTGATGTCCCGGAACATAGTCACTGGCTGCGCACACAACAGCGATGAAAGGTCTGTTCATCTCGCTGTCGGTCACACCGAGAGATTTCAGTATTGCTCTGTGGGGAGTTTTTTCGGCTCCTGCTTTAATTATATCGCTACGCATAAAATTAGTCCTTTGTTAAATGTATTTTACTGCTTACACAGAAGTGCTGCGCCGATAATGCCCGCATCGTTTCCGAGGCTGCATACAACTATCTCGGCATTCTTTGCGCTGTTCTTTGTGTACACCTGCTCTGCGACTGCTTTTCTCAGCGGAACGAGCAGCGTATCGCCCTCGTTGCATACTCCGCCGCCGATGCAGAGGATATCAGGCTGAAAGACATTGATAGTGTTTGCAATGCCCGCAGCGAGGTACTTCACATAGCTGTCGGTGACTTCTTTGCCTACGGGGCAGCCACGCTTCAGAGCGTTATATGCTGTTCTTGCGCTTACACGTCCATCCTCTTCTGCCAACTTTGCGGTGATGGAATCGGGGTTAAGCTCGATTGCTTCCTTTGTGGTTCGGATAAGTCCTGTGGCGGAGGAATAGGTCTCGAAACAGCCCTTTCTGCCGCAGGTACACTGTCTGCCGTCAACCACGAGAACGGTATGGCCTATCTCGCCGCCCGCGCAGTTGGAGCCGCTGTATATCTTGCCGTCAATGATGATACCTGCGCCCACGCCTGTGCCGAGAGTGATGGCAACGGCGTTCTTAGCACCCTTTGCAGCGCCTGCGAGGAACTCGCCAAAGGCTGCTGCGTTTGCATCGTTATCAAGGAATGTCTTAACGCCGAAAGCGCTCTCGATATCGGTGCGCAGTGGTACGTTCACAAAACCGAGGTTATTGGAATACTCCACCACACCGTCGCTGTTGCAGGTTCCCGGACAGCCGATGCCGATCGCATCCGCCTCGGATGGAGCTATGCCCAGCTCATTGCAGGCAAGGCGCACGGCTGACTTTATATCCTCGAGTATCTCGGAATAAGGTCTGGGAGCGTTGGTCTTTACCTTGGAGCGTGCGACTATCTCGTAGTTATCATCCACGATGCCGCAGGCGATGTTTGTACCGCCGATGTCGATTCCTATGTAGTATGCCATATTGACCTCCTTATAATCATTTTCTATTCAGCTCTTTCAAGCCAGCAATCTATTTGTCCATCATCTGATTTGAAATGTACCTTATCAAAATATCGCTCAATAGTACCATAAAAAACCAAATCATCAGGTACTGATATATCTCCTTCATGATCCAGATCAATAACATGAAATTTAGCTTGTGGATAACAATAGATATTGAATTTTTGCAACGTTCCGTTATAGACAAGCTCAATTTCACAAGCTTCTACATCCAATGTGACATTGTGTTCAGTCGATACCCAGACGCCATCCTCAGGCGGAACACCTGAATGAGTAAAATTGAGATACAAGTACAAAACAGACAAAATAATTAACGCAACAACAATACGACAGCTGATGCTTTTTATCGATGTTTTTTTCATGCTCAGATTATGTCGCTAATGATAAGCTCGCCCTTGCCGCTTACGGTATAGTCACCTGTACCTGCGTCAACAAAGATGCTATCGCCCTTCTTTGCGGTGATGCTCTCCTCTCCTGCGGAAACGGTGCATTCACCGTCAAGCACGAGGATGGAATTGAAGGACTTGCTGTCGGCTGTGAATGTCATGGTGCCGTCAAGCTCTGCCTTATTTACATTGAAATACTCGCAGGAGCGCAGCAGGGTCTTTGTGCCGCCGTTTACAGCCTCAGGTGCGCCCTGTGCTGTTGTGGGGTACTTCGGGGGAACAAGCTCTGTAACCTCGCACGCCTTTTCGATGTGGAGAGGACGAGGCTTGCCGTCTGCGCCAACTCTGCCGTAATCGTAGATGCGGTAGGTGGTGTTGGAATTCTGCTGGATCTCAGCGATGAGGATGCCCTTGCCGATAGCATGGAGAGTTCCCGCCTCGATAAAGAACACATCGCCCTTGTGAACAGGCACGTTGTTTGTAACTTCCAGCAGAGTGTTGTTCTGAATGCGCTGTGCAAACTCCTCCTTGCTTATCTCATGCTTGAAGCCGTAGAGAAGCTCTGCGCCCTCGTTGCAGTCTACGATGTACCACATCTCGGTCTTGCCGTACTCGCCCTCGACACGCATTGCATAATCATTAGAGGGATGTACCTGCACGGAGAGGTTGTCCTTGGCATCGATGAGCTTTATGAGTATAGGGAAATACTCGAAGCGCTCGCAGTTTGTGCCGAGAACGCCGTTGCCCTTTGCTGCGATGTAGTCGGAAAGGCTCTTGCCCGTGTATTCGCCTGTTGCAACAACGCTCTGACCATCCTTGTGGCAGGAAAGTTCCCAGGACTCGGCGATCTTGTCGGAATCCATCACCTTGCCGTATTCCTCACGCAGGCGGTTTCCGCCCCAGATGTAATCAGTGCAGTGTGCAGTAAGTTTGATAATGCTCATTTATTTATGTATCCTTTCGATATTAATATCCCAGTTCTTCGTTTACGATGATGACCTTGATACGATCCTGTACACGCTGCTGTCCGAGACGGACATAGGAGCAGCAGATCCTACCATCGCTGCGGCAGTGGGCGCACTCGCCTGTCTTAGCGCAGGGAGTCGCACAATTGAGGCGCACTGTATTCTTAGGCGCTGCGATAAGCTCCACGCGGCGCACAGCC
>JAZKZL010000359.1:0-2822 GCA_045612645.1 Oscillospiraceae bacterium | reverse complement strand
GATCTTCCCTCCAGTGTATCAATAAACTGACGAGCAATTCTGGGGGAACGCCCGCTGCGCCTGATGGAGAACCGCTCCGCAGCAGCGAAAAGCTCCTCTTCGGGAATATCGATTCCACGATCAGCGGCAAGCTGCTTTACGATATCAAGATACACACGCTTATCGGGCTTACCGAATGTGACGAACAGACCAAAGCGATCTGCAAGGGACATGCTCTCATCCACTGCATCTGTTGGGCTTACCTCATCCTGCAGGCGCTCTGCGGTGGTCTCCTTTACTATCTTACGGCGGTTAGTCGTTGCATAGATAAGTATGTTTTCGGGACGGGCCGCAAGAGAACCTTCCAGTGCAGCCTTGAGTGCATTATATCGATCATCATTTTCAGAAAAAGTAAGATCGTCAATAAAAATTATGAAACGCTGCGGCTTGTTCTTCAGCACCGAATAAAGTTTCGGCAGCATAGCCACATCGTTTTTGGAAACTTCGATCATACGCAGCTTTTCAAACTCGTTCAGCAGTGCTTTGACAGTGCTGGATTTTCCTGTGCCTCTGTCACCGTAGAGCAAAACATTATGCGCAGGCTTGCCATGAACGAAGCACTCAGTATTCTCCACCACCTGACGGCGCTGGACTTCGTAATTCTTGAGATCTGAAAGGCGTATGGGATCGTTGCTTTCAACAGGCACGATATCTTCAGCGTCAAAGGTAAATGCTCTGAATCTTGCAAATACTCCGCTACCGTGTTCTGACGCAAAATTGAGAAAATAATCTGCGCTGTAATCAAAAGCACCCTGCTCATAATCGGGGAGCATTCTGATGACCTCGCTGTCACAGCGATCAGAGATGGCAGCTTTCAGCTTTTCGGCACTGTAGGCTGACAAACGCTTTATTACCTCAACATCAAACTCCACTGCCCTTTTCTGCTGCTCTGTTGGAGCTGCGGCACACTTTTCAATAAAATCATGCTTGCCGTATGCGAGCAGATCATGCAGATACTGCGCAAGGCTTTTATTTTCCGAAAGCAATATACGGCAGATCTTGCCGTATCCCGATAGACAATTCGCCTCAAATCCATTCGCTATGCAGGAAAACGCCATAACGAGCGGATCATTTTTTATATCAAAGGCACAGCATGCGTGTAACATTTTATCGAGCTGTTTCATGATATTCCTCCCTGAGCGGCGGAAACTTCCTCTATCATCCGCTCCAGATCGTCCAGAGTGTTCATTGTACCGCAAAGGTTGCGAAATCTTGCTGCGCCTGTCATCCCCTTGAGATACCACGACGCATGACGGCGAGCCTCTTTCATGCCAACTGATTCTCCCTTATCCTCAACAAGAAGTCGTATGTGGCGGCGCATTATTGCGAGCTTTTCTTCAAAAGACGGCTCAGGACGGATGGGGTTCCCCTCATAATAATCCCTTATCTGACCGAACAGCCACGGTCTGCCGTAGCTGCCTCTGCCTATCATAACGAGATCGCAGCCCGTATAGTCGTACATTTCCTTGCATTTTTCCACAGAATCCACATCACCATTGCCGATGACAGGAATGCAGACAGCCTGTTTCACTGCACGGATAATATCCCAATCCGCCTTGCCGCTGTAAAGCTGCGCCTTTGTGCGTCCGTGGACCGCCACAGCCGCTGCGCCGTTTTCCTCGGCAATTTTCGCCATTTCAACGGCGTTGACGGAATCTTCATCCCAGCCCTTGCGTATCTTTACAGTGACGGGGATATCTGTAGCCTTTACTGCCGCCGCAACTACCTCGCCAAAAAGCTGAGGTGTTTTCATCAATGCACTTCCCGCACCACCGCCGACAATCTTCGGCATGGGGCAGCCTGCATTTATATCAATTATCTCGGGATGATATTTCTCGGATATCTTCACTGCGCCTGCCATAAATTCAGGCTCTGCGCCAAAAAGCTGCACTGCCATCGGACGCTCGGTCTCGGTTACTGAGAGAAGCTCTGCTGTTTTTCTGTCGCTGTAACACAGACCCTTGCAGCTTGCCATCTCTCCAACCACATAAGCGGCTCCGTATTCCTTTGCCATGAGGCGATAGGCTCTGTCTGCAACGCTTGCCATGGGAGCGAGCGCGGCGGTCTTTTCGATGCGCACTCCGCCGATATTTATATATTCTATCAAGTTGTTTTTCCTTTCAGTGTTATCTTGCCACATAATTATCTAGTATATATTCTACCACAAAATCGCCGTGTGTTCAAGATATTGTTGTAATTTTTCTGAAAATATGATATAATTATATTTTAGATGTATATTAAACACAATTTCGGGAGGCAGCTATGGCTAAATCTAAAAATACAGGCTACAACGAAGCGGCACACTCCACACGAGTGGGGCTTTTCGATGAGATAAGAGGCTTTGCGATACTCTGCATGGTGGTGTACCATGCGATGTACGATCTGAAATATCTCTGTGGCTTTGATGTGCCGATATTCTTTGAGGGCTGGTTCGATATAATCCGCGATATCTTTGCAGGTGCGTTCATGTTCATTTCGGGAACAGTCTGCCGCTACTCGTCAAGCAACTTGAAAAGAGGCGTGCAGTGCTTCTTTATCGGCATGATAATGACTTTTGTACTGCCGTTCTTCACAAACGGCACGATCCTTTTCGGCATACTGCATTTCATGGGCGTGTGCATGATGCTATACGGACTGAGCGATAAGGTGCTGGATAAGCTGCCTGCACTTGTGGGTATCATCATCTGCGTGTTCCTGTTCATCTTCACCATGAATATCACAAACGGCTACATCGGAATCGGCGGTCTTGCAATAATCGATATTCCTCAGAAGGCATACGATGT
>JAZKZL010000358.1:0-5494 GCA_045612645.1 Oscillospiraceae bacterium | reverse complement strand
GCGCACAGCAGATTGAAGATCATAAAGGAATATCCCGCGAGCCTTGTCATGCCCATGAAGTCGGTCACGCCGAATACCGCAACCACCTCTTCCTTTGCAATCAGGCCCATAAGAGTAGCCACAGCAGCGGTAGGCTCGCCGAATCCGAGAGGTGCGAACAGCCAGCAGATAGCGCCGCCGATGATATCCAGCACACTTCTGAATCCCTCATCCTCACCGAGGAACATACCAAAGCCACCATCAGGCAGCATTCCGAATACAGTGCCTGCCCACAGGATGACTGTGGAGAGCAGGATAACTGTTCCCGCTTTCTTGATGAAAGACCAGCCACGCTCCCACATGGAGCTGAGAACAGCCTTGACAGTGGGCATGTGATAAGACGGAAGCTCCATAACAAAGGGAGCCACATCGCCTGCGAACATCTTTGTCTTTTTGAGCATTATGCCTGACATGATGACAGCTGCGCAGCCGAAGAAGAATGCACTGGGCGCAACCCACCATGCATTTCCGAACAGAGCGCCTGCAATAAGTGCGATTATCGGCATTTTAGCGCCGCAGGGGATGAACGTGGTGGTAATTATCGTCATGCGGCGGTCACTCTCGTTTTCGATGGTACGGGACGCCATGATACCGGGAACACCGCAGCCAACACCGATGAGCATAGGAATAAAGCTCTTGCCCGAAAGTCCGAACTTTCTGAAGATCCTGTCCATAACGAATGCAACTCTTGCCATGTAGCCGCAGCTCTCAAGGAAACCGAGCATGATGAACAGCACAAGTATCTGCGGAACAAAGCCGAGAACTCCGCCCACGCCCGCTATGATACCGTCAAGGATAAGGCTCTTCAGCCAGTCTGCACAGTTGATAGCGTCAAGTCCGCTCTCAACGAGGACAGGAACACCGGGCACCCATACGCCGTATTCAGTGGGATCGGGAGTACCCTCCATAGCCTCGTCAACCAGCGTACCCATATCGTAGCCTGCCTCAACAAGCGCAGCGCCGTATGAGCCGTAAGCCTCCTCGAATGCGCCCAGATCCTTTTCCTCAACAGCCTCGAGAACATTTACAGCACCTGCAACCTCCGCATCTGCGGCAGCCTGTGCCATTACTGTAAGCTCATCTGTGAAGATGTTATCGGCAGCATAAGCGTCAACTGCCTCGTCATATCCGTCCGAAATTCCGAACAGGTGGAAACCGTCACCGAACAGACCGTCATTCGTCCAGTCGGTCACCCATGTGCCGACAGTGGTTACGGAAATATAGAACACAAGGAACATTATCGCCGCAAAAATAGGCAGCGCCAGAACTCGGTTCGTAACTATCTTATCTATCTTATCGGAAGTTGTAAGACCGCCCTTGTTCTTTTTCTTATAGCAGCCGTCCAGCACCTTTGCTATGTAATTATAGCGCTCGTTGGTGATGATGCTCTCCGCATCGTCGTCCATCTCCGCTTCCGCAGCAAGGATATCGCGTTCGATATGCTCACGCTTTGCGGCTGGAATCTTCAGCAGCTCCAGCACCTTTTCGTCACGCTCGAATATCTTGATGGCATACCATCTCTGCTGCTCCTCGGGGATATCGTGCAGGAAAGCCTCCTCAATGTGAGCAATGGCATGCTCAACGCAGCCGCAGAAACTATGGCGCACGATAACGGGATCTTCGCTCCTTGCAGACTGAATCGCAAGCTGAGCCGCCTCCTGTATGCCGTCGCCCTTCAGTGCGGAAATCTCGCACACCTTGCAGCCCAGCCTTTTCGAGAGCATATCAATATTGATCTTATCGCCGTTCTTTCTCACAACGTCCATCATGTTGATGGCAACCACAACAGGGAGTCCTATCTCCAGCATCTGCGTGGTGAGATACAGGTTTCTTTCGAGATTCGTTCCGTCAACGATGTTGAGGATGGCATCGGGACGCTCGCCTATAAGGTAGTTTCTCGCCACCACCTCCTCGGGCGTATACGGCGAAAGGGAGTAGATACCGGGCAGGTCAGTGATGATGACATCGCTTTCGCCCTTCATCTTGCCCTCTTTCTTTTCCACTGTAACGCCGGGCCAGTTGCCGACATACTGGTTTGAACCCGTCAGTGCGTTGAACAAAGTCGTTTTACCGCAGTTGGGATTGCCCGCCAGTGCGATTCTGATATCCATGTGTCTGTCTCCTTTGTGTTAGTTTGTTCTAACCTATATTCTGATGAACTCCGTCCCCGAAGGGACGGGATCTGTTATTCTACATCGATAAGCTCTGCGTCGGATTTACGCAGGGAAAGCTCGTATCCTCTCACTGTGACCTCAATGGGATCTCCGAGGGGAGCCACCTTGCGAACCGTGACCTGAGTTCCTCTTGTCATTCCCATATCCATTATCCTGCGCTTTATTGCACCCTCACCGTTGAGCTTTTTTATTACTGCGCTTTTGCCGATCTTGACATCCTTTAAGGTAGCCATATATTACCTCCGTATATATCTGTTAGGTAAGCCTAACTGCATATCTTTTTGGCGGTTAGGATTTCCTAACCTATATATATATGATACCCCAACACGGCACAAAAGTCAAGTATTTCCGCCGTTTTTTTCCTGTTTTGCGCGATTTTCTACGATTTGAGTTAGTTGTGACTATTTATAGTAAAATATTTTGGTTAGTTTTCACAAACTCCCGAACAAGAACAAAGGCGGAACTATCGCTCCGCCTTGTATATATTACTTTGTAGGATCGATGAAATCACGATAATCCCACAGATACTGTACGCCCGACCACAATGTAAGCACTGCGGAGGCTATCATCAATATATCACTGATGAGCTGCACGGGGAAACCCTCACCTATCCAGCCAAAGCCGAGGATGATGTGCATGAGCAGCACCGCAACTATCGCAACCATGGTAACGGCGGTCTTTACCTTGCCGAGCCATCCTGCGGCGATGACCACTTTCTTCTCGCTGCCTGCTGCGATAAGTCGCACTCCCGATCCCGCAAACTCACGCACGAGAATTATAACAACTATCCAGGCATAGGTCATCTTCAGCTCCACCATGCACACGAGCGCAGCGGTAACGAGTATCTTATCAGCCAAAGGATCGAGGAACTTGCCGAAATCGGTTATCATGTTGTATTTACGGGCAATCTTGCCGTCAAAAAGATCGGTGATGCTTGCCACGGCGAAAACCACCAGCGCCCACAGATAGTTCATCGGAATAGCGTCCACCATCATGAATACCACAAAGAGCGGCACCAGCAGCACACGCATAAGAGTCAGTTTGTTTGCAAGATTCATATTGCTTCTCCAATCAGATTATTGTCGATCACATCGAAGATCTTTATATTGATGAAATCTCCGATCTTCAGTCCCATTTCCTTGGGTGCGGAGAAGTATATCATTCCGTCTATCTCGGGAGCGAACATCGCACTTCTGCCGAAGTACAGACCGCCCTCTGCGAGATACTTGTCGTAGCCCTCAACGACAACCTCCATCTCGGTATCGATCATGCCATCGTAGAGTTCGGCAACACGGGTGTCCTGCTGCTCTTCGAGGATATCCTTGCGGTGCTCACGCACGTTTTCATCCACCATATCGGGATAATTTGCGGCGGGAGTTCCCTCCTCCTCGGAATATGCAAAGCAGCCCATGCGCTCGAATCTCATATCCTCCGCAAACTCACCGAGAGCATTGAACTGCTCCTCGGTCTCACCGGGGAAACCTGTGATGAATGTGGTTCTGAGAGTGATGGAGGGGATCTCACGACGCAGCTTTTCAACAAGCTCACGCAGAGACTTTTCATCGCCCTTGCGGTTCATCTTCTTCAGAATAGCGCCATCGCAGTGCTGCATGGGAATATCAAGATACTTCACGATCTTATCCTGTCTCTTCATGCAGTCGATAAGCTCGTCCGTAATGCGCTCGGGATAGCAGTAGAGCAGTCTTATCCACTTTAAGTCGTCTATCTCGCAAAGCTTGTCCAGCAGCTCGGGCAGAGCAAGCTTGCCGTAAAGATCAAGTCCGTAGCGGGTGGTGTCCTGTGCGATGACGATAAGCTCCTTAACGCCGTCCTGCACCAGCAGCTTTGCCTCCTCAACGATATCCTCCATCTTGCGGCTCCTGAATCTGCCTCTTATCTGCGGGATCGCGCAGTATGTGCAGCAGTTATCACAGCCGTCTGCCACTCTCAGATATGCATAATGCGGCAGAGTGGAGATGATACGCTTGCCCTCCATGGAGTGCTTTTCCTTCTCGCCGAAAACATAAACCTGCTCGCCGTTATCCACCTGCTGCAGGATATCGCCTATCCTGCCGTAATCGGAAATTCCGACAACTGCGTCCACCTCGGGAAACTCCTCCACGAACTGCTCACGATAGCGCTCGGAAAGGCAGCCTGTTACAACGATGTGCTTTATCGTGCCCTCGTTCTTGAGATCGATAAGCTCCATTATCCAGTTGATAGCCTCTTCCTTTGCGCTCTGAATGAAACCACAGGTGTTCACCAGCACGATATCAGCCATGCCCGGCTCCTGTACGAATGCAAAGCCCTTATCCGCGATCTTCGCCATCATCTGCTCGGCGTCCACCTGATTCTTTGCGCAGCCGAGTGATACTATCGCAACCTTAGTAATGTTTTTTCCCATCAATAAAAATCCTCGTTTTCTTCGTAATCCTCATATTCGGCGTCCTGCAGCAGCTTTTCTATGCAGCGTTTCACCGAGTTGTAATCATAACCTCGCCTTGCCAGTGCGGCAATGGTGCGGCGGCGGTCATCGTAATCTGCTATCTTGTTGTAATATTTCTTCTGCAGCAGTTCAGTTATTTCCTCGGAAATGTCATCCTCGGAATACTCCGCCAGTACGTTTTCCACAAGCTGTGCGGAAAGTCCCCTGTGAAGCATCTCGAATTTTGCCTTGCGTATGCCCCAGCGCTTTGTGCGGATGAGATATTCCGCCAGCTTCGGAGCATATTCCTCATCGTTCACATAGCCGTAATCACGCATGGCGTCTGCCGCCTCACGGGAGGTCTCCTCGTCATAGCTGCGGCGCAGCTTGTCAAACAGTTCCTTATAGCAATACTGCTTTGTGCCGAGCAGATACAGCGCGCGCTTTTTCGCCTTGCGCCTTGTATCCGCCTGCTGTATCTGCATAAGCTTGTCGCCCGAAAGCTCGCTGCCCTTGTGCAGCAGAAACTCCGAGACCACTGTGCTGTTGACGAAGAAAGTCTCCTCATCATCCAGCACCAGCTTGTATGTATCGCCCTTAAAGACCGAAAGCTCGGTTATCAGCATTATTCAAGATCCTCGGGAGAGAACTCCGCATAATCATCATCCTCTGAGGCAGCCTTTGCAGGAGACTTCTTCTCCTCCTTGACTTCCTCTGCCTCTGTGTCGTCAGCGGCTGTGTTCTTTGCAAACAGCTCACGGATCTTCTTCTCCACCTCATCGCAGACGGAGGGATTCTCGATCAGATACTGCTTGACCTTGTCTCTTCCCTGACCGATCTTCATATCATCATAGCT
>JAZKZL010000357.1:0-9899 GCA_045612645.1 Oscillospiraceae bacterium | reverse complement strand
GAATGCTTTCATGCTCCAAGGGATATTGTAGGCGTATTCCACTATGCGGTAGTCGCAGAACGGTACACGCACCTCAAGTCCGTTTGCCATGCTGGTTCTGTCTTTGCGGTCGAGAAGCGTAGCCATAAAGTATTCGAGATTGAGGATGTACATCTCCCTCATGCGGCGCTCCTCGTGGCTGTCAGAGGAAAGATAATCGGTGTGGGAGAGCGATTCGTTGTATGCCTTGCGGACATGCTCCTCTGCGTCTGCGGCGGAGATGTCCATGCGCATGAGTTCAGCACGCTCAGGCACGGCGGTGCTCCATGGAAAGCCGTCATAGAACAGCACATCCCTGCGGTGATACCACGGATAGCCGCCGAATATCTCATCAGCGCATTCCCCTGAAAGAGCCACGGGAAAGCGCTTTTTTATCTCCTTGCAGAAAAGATACAGCGAGCTGTCCACATCCGCCATGCCGGGGAGGTCTCGTGCAAGCACGGCGTCATCGAGAGCATCGGTCAGTGCAGGGGTATCCAGCACCACATTTGTGTGCTGCGAGCCGATGTATTCTGCCATGCGAACTATCCAGGGCGCGTCCTCGTCAGGCTGAAAAGAGCTTGCCTTGAAATTGCGGTGATTGTCCTTATAGTCTATCGACCATGTGCAGAGCGTTTCGCCGCGCTTTCTGAACTCCTGCGCCGCAATTGCGGATATCACGCTGCTGTCCAGTCCTCCCGAAAGAAAGCAGCACAACGGTACATCGCTCACAAGCTGCCGTGTCACTGCGTCGGTGATAAGCTCCCGCACATGGGCGGAGGTCTCCTCAAAGCTCTCGGTGTGCGGTGCGGCTTTCAGCTGCCAGTAGCGCTTCAGCGTGAAACCGTCACTGTCATACCACGCGCAGCAGGCGGGCGGTATCTCGGATATGTCGCGGAAAACGCCGCTGCCCACTCTTTTGGCAGGACCCATCAGCATTATGTCCATAACGCCCTCGGTCGTTATTACGGGGGATATGTCGGGATGCTTCAGCAGAGCTTTTATCTCGCTTGCAAAGGTGATGCCGCCTGCCGCAAAGGAGTAAAACAGCGGCTTTACGCCTATCCTGTCACGGCAGAGGAATAGCCGCCGCTTTCTGCTGTCCCACACTGCAAAGGCGAAGATGCCGTTGAATTTTGCGGCGCAGTCCTCGCCGTATTCCATGAAGCATTTCAGCACCACCTCAGTGTCGGAATGACCGCTGAATACCGCTCCACGGGTGATAAGCTCCGTGCGCAGCTCCTCAGTGTTGTAAAGCTCTCCGTTGTAAACTATGGTGAAGTTGCCTGCGCTCATCGGCTGCTTGCCGTTTTCGGGGTCTACCACGATGAGCCTGCGGTGAACGAGATATGCAGCGCTGTCGCAGTATTCGCCCGAGGCATCGGGACCTCTCGGTGCAAGCACTGCGCTCATGCCTGACATTATCTCTGCCATGCGGCGCATATCCCTCCCGAAATCCACCTGACCTGCTATTCCACACATTGCCATGCACTCCTTTCAGATTAGTCTGTAGTATTATATGCAGGAGGAGTCAGATGGTTACAGAACGGTAAAATATGTTTCAAAGCGGAAACAAAGCGGTTACAACTGTTTACAGTTTGATGACACTTTTGTAATAATCATTGACTTTGAGGTGGCGGTGTGGTATTATTGGCTCAGAGGGAGAAAACAGATAATAGTTTAACTAAAATTAATTAATTTGAGTTATCGGGCACTGTTATCTGAGCATTTCCTGTACAGGATGATTATATATCTGTATAACAGCGATATCACCATCACCGTTTGTTGTACAGACAATGGCGGCGCTTATGTCAGAGCGCCGCTTTTGTCTATTTGCAACAAAAAAATCATGCAAATTTCGTTAATAATATTACTTTACAAAATGATAATTTTTACTTAAAATATTAATAGGATATAAACTCGTGAAATATATGTTGAAAGGAACGGCATATCATGGTAAAAAAGGCTGTAACAATGAGCGATATCGCTAAGGTGATGAATGTCAGCACAGTTACCGTATCCAAGGCTCTGGGTGATCGTGACGGTGTGAGCGAGGAGCTGCGTGAGCGTATCAAGCAGAAGGCAACGGAGATGGGCTACCGCATGCATACGGGCGGCAGAGGAAATCACGATGGGCTGAGCTATAACATCGGCATAGTCGTTGCGCGTCACTTTATCGGCGACGCAAGCTCCTTCTACTGGATAGTTTACCGTTATATCGTAGAGCTGCTCCAGAAGCAGAACTACTACGGCATGCTGGAGGTAGTGAACGACGCAGGCGCGGCAGGCGAGATACCGAACTCTGTTCTTGACAAGAAGGTGGACGGACTTATCGTGCTGGGTCAGTTTTCGGATTCCTATGTGGATAAGCTGATGAACTGCGGCATCCCCACTGTTTTTCTGGATTTCTACGGCAGCCGCGAGGACGCTGAGACGGTGCTTTCCGATAATTTCTACGGTGCATATATGCTGACAAGTCACCTTGTTGCAAACGGACACAGGAAGATAGGTTTCCTCGGCAGCATAAGCTCCACATCCAGCATTCAGGACAGATATCTCGGCTATTACAAGGCGCTGTTGGAGAACCGTATCCCTCTTCGTCAGGACTGGATAATCAGCGATCGCTCCAACGAGAGCGATATCTTCCCCGAATTCACCCTGCCTGCGGATATGCCTACGGCAATCGTATGCAACTGCGATGAGGCAGCGTACAAGCTGGTGAATCAGCTGAAGAATGCAGGTATCTCCGTTCCCGATGATGTTTCGGTTGTTGGTTACGATAACCATATCTACTCCACTATCAGCACACCGAGGCTCACCACTATCGATGTAAACAGCCGTGTGATGTCCACTGAGGCGGTGGATATCATCCTGCACAAGATCCGCGACGGCAGCTACAAGCGCGGACGTACTTTAGTCACAGGCAAGTTGGTGCGCAGAGAGAGCGTAAAGGATCTTACTAAGGGATAACAAATCGTAATTTGTAGGTGCATTTTAAAAGGGGATCAGTGGCAAACGGAATGGTTTTGCACAGCAAAATCGCATTCCCGTTAGGGGAATGCGAAATGGAGTTTCCGCCCCGCGTAAGCCGAGCATCGCTCGGCGTCGCTGGCAAATTCCGATTTATCAGTGAACCATAATCCAAACAAAAAGCCGAGGTTTTACCCTCGGCTTTTCTGTATGTATGAGAATTATCTGAACTGACCAACGATCTCGTCCATCTTCTGAGTGTCTCTTGTAACGGAGGCTGCGATGGATGCGCTCTCCACTGCGGTCTGAGAGGTCTCGGAGATGATGTCGGATATCTGAGCGATCTTGTCCTTTACGGCGTCGATAGCCTCAGCCTGCTTTTCGGTGAGCTGAGCGATGCTGTTTGCGTGAGCTGCGCTTTCCTCAGCAGTGTGGATAACAGCAGCCATGCGGTCTGCCACGCCGTCTGCAACGGCTCTGCCGCGCTGTACTGCCTCGTTGGATGCCTCGATAAGTGCGGATGTGCTCTGAACAGCGTCCTGGCTCTTGGAGGCGAGGTTTCTTACTTCGTCTGCAACTACTGCGAAGCCCTTGCCCGCAGCGCCTGCTCTAGCAGCCTCGATGGATGCGTTCAGTGCAAGGATGTTTGTCTGGAATGCGATATCCTCGATAGCCTTTACGATATCGCGGATCTTTTCGGATGTCTCCTCGATCTCGTTCATTGCAACGGACATCTTCTGCATTTCCTCGTTGCTCTCGTTAAGCAGCAGTGTGCTATTTGCTGCTGCCTCGGCAGCCTTTTCGGCAGCGTCAAGGCTGTTGTGGGTCTCTGCAGTGATGGAGGTGATATCGGAGGAGATCTCCTCGATAGTTACCTGCTGCTTATCAGCAGCTACGTTGATGTCGTTTGCTACAAGATGCATCTTCTCAACGGACGCGGTGAGTGTCTCGGAGATGGCAGCGATCTGCTCCACCACCTGAGTCTGCTGTTCAGCGAGCTTTTCGGTCTCGGACATATTATCCTGCACCTGCTCGAGAAGTGTATCAGCCTCGGTCTTTGCAGTATTTGCGGAAGCGATGAATTTCATGCTGTTGATCGCGAGATACCAGATAAGGAATGCGCCGATGTTGATTCCGACAATGCCCTTGATAAGAGAGCCGAGTGCTGCACCGCCATATACAAGATCATTGAGGAAGATACCTGCGATAGCTGCAGCATCCATTATTGCCCAGTGAGTGATAAGAGCGGCTTTATTATAATAGATAGCGGTTATAGCCATGGAAGCCATCATCAGAGGGAACAGGGTGTGCATTTCGTGGTTTGCAACGGACATTACTATTATAATGATCAGCTGGATCACGGAAAGCACAAAGCCTCTGGTGGCAATTGAAGTCTTTTTCAGGATGAATGACAGTGCGAATGCAAATAATCCGCCTGCAATGATGATGATTCCGTTGATGATATTGCTGTTTAAGAAGCTGATAGCGCCGAAAATAACGCATACGCCAAGCAGTATACATGCATGGATCAGTACCATTTTGTTGTTAAGGTTTGTTTTGACAGTGGATTTGTTTTTTGTGTTCATAGTTGATTCTCCTATGTGTATAAAGTGTTGTCTTATTATAGCATGATGCAGGATGAAAATCAACAGAAAAATCGACTTTGGTTGTATTTTTGTGTATTAAGTTCATAAATCCTACTGATTTTATGTGCATTTTGCTATAGAATTTCGCTTTTGCATCAAACGGTTTTGTATAAAAGTAGAAAAATTTTAAAACTCTTGACAATTTATTTTTGTTGTGGTATACTAAAAAAGCCGCATGTGCAGGGTCTTTAAGCATAACTGCGCCCTGTTGCAGCGAGTCTGATAAAAATGAGGTAAAAAATATGTACGCAGTAATCGAAACAGGCGGAAAGCAGTACCAGGTTAAAGAGGGCGATATCCTCTTCATCGAAAAGCTGGAAGCTGAAGGCGAGATCACATTCGACAAGGTTATCATGGTAGGCAAGGACGACGGCGTTACCGTTGGCGCTCCTTATGTTGACGGCGCTTCCGTTAAGGCTACTCTCCTGAAGAATGGCAAGGCTAAGAAGATCACAGTATTCACCTACAAGCCCAAGAAGCACATCAAGAGAAAGATGGGCCACAGACAGCCTTACAGCCAGGTAAGAATCGAAGCTATCAACGCATAATGCTCAAAGCTGTTTTTTACAAGCAGGGAAACGATCTTACGGGCTTTTCCGTATCGGGTCACGCAGGTTACGGCACAGAAGGCAATGACATAGTTTGCGCTGCTATAAGCTCAAATGTCATGCTGGTGTGCAATACGGTGACAGAGTTTTTCAAAGCCGAGGCTGATGTCGAGGTGAAGGAGAATGAGATCATATTGCTCCTTAAAGAGGACAATGCTCCTGCAAAGCAGCTGCTGGCATCGTTTTTTCAGCACATGGAGATCATTGCTGAGGAACACAGGAAGATAAAGCTTGAAACCAGAATTACAGGAGGATAACACAATGATTAAGATCAGTTTACAGTATTTCGCTCATAAAAAGGGTGCAGGTTCTACAAAGAACGGCCGTGATTCCGAGTCCAAGAGACTTGGCGTTAAGCGTGCTGATGGTCAGTACGTTCTCGCAGGCAACATCCTGGTTAGACAGCGTGGTACACACATTCACGCAGGTAACAATGTAGGTATCGGTTCTGACGATACTCTGTTCGCTCTCGTAGACGGCAAGGTTAAGTTCGAGCGTCTCGGTCGCGACAGAAAGCAGGTTAGCGTATACGCTGACTAATTTACCACTACGGTTAAGTAAGGCGGATATACTATCCGCCTTATTTGTCGTATTACGGGAGTTCATCCCACGAAGCGTGCACGCATCTTGCTTGTATATTTTCCGCCATACGGCACAGCTTTTAGCTTGACAAAAAATCTACTGCGCAATATGCATACAGTTTTCATGAGCTGCACTCCTCGGTTTTCGGTATATTAAAGATAGAGTATTATTTCATAAAGTCAGTATATCATATTGAACGAAAGGCAGGGAATGATAGATGTTCGTTGATAAGGTTGAGATTTCCATAAAGGCAGGCAACGGCGGAAACGGTGCGGTGTCGTTCCATCGTGAGAAGTACGTCAATGCAGGTGGCCCCGATGGCGGAGACGGCGGCAAAGGCTCGGACATCGTGTTCCAGGCTGACGATAATCTTTCCACACTGATAGATTTCCGCTATAAAAAGAAGTATACAGGCCCCGATGGCGAGAACGGCGGTGCAAGACGCTGTTTCGGCAAATCCATGGAGCCTACCGTTATCCGTGTCCCCAGAGGCACGATAATAAAGGACGCTCACACGGGCAGAATAATGGCAGATATCTCGGATGACGAGCCTGTTGTAGTTGCAAGAGGCGGCAAGGGCGGCAAGGGAAATCAGCATTTTGCTACTCCCACAAGGCAGATACCCAGATTTGCAAAGCCCGGCTATCCCGGTGAGAAGTTTGATGTCATCCTTGAACTGAAGCTGTTGGCTGACGTGGGTCTTGTCGGATTCCCGAACGTGGGAAAATCTACGCTGATAAGCGTTGTGAGCGCCGCAAAGCCTAAGATCGCAAATTATCACTTCACCACTCTCACGCCCGTTCTCGGCGTTGTCAAGCGTGGCGAGAAATCCTTTGTAATGGCGGATATCCCGGGACTTATCGAGGGTGCAAGCGAGGGCGTTGGTCTCGGTCATGCATTCCTGCGCCATGTGGAGCGCTGCCGTCTGATCGTGCATGTGCTGGATGTTTCGGGCATAGAGGGCAGAGATCCCAAGGAGGATTTCGAGAAGATAAATATGGAGCTTGCAAACTTCTCTGAGGAGCTTGCGGAAAGCCCTCAGATCGTTGCCGCAAACAAGAGCGATATGGCAACAGAGGAGCAGATAAACGAGCTGCGCGAATATATCGAGGCAAAGGGCCTGAAGTTCTTCACCATCTCCGCTGCCACCACTCAGGGTACGGATGCTCTCATCGATTGCGTTACCGAGGAGCTGGACAAGCTGCCTCCTGCAAAGCGTTTCGAGGTTCAGCCGCTGACACTGGAGGAGCTGGAGGCTATCGAGACCGAAAAGCACAGCTTCAGAGTGGAGAAGATAGACGATGTATTCGTTGTGGATGCAGAGTGGCTTGCTCCCATCCTCAGCACTGTAAATATGGAGGACTACGAGAGCCTGCAGTATTTCCAGAGAGTGCTGCGTTCCAGCGGAATCATCGACGAGCTGGAGCGTCAGGGCATCCAGGAGGACGATCTCGTTTCCATCTTTGATTTCGAGTTCAACTATGTGCGTTAAGCGCGGAGGCAGGATATGAATTTTATCAGTATCCTTTACAGCAGTCTTGAGCGATCCTCTGCCGGCAGCAGGGAGACCTCTCAGCAGGTGATCTCGCTGTGCAGAAAGGGCGGAAAGGCGCTGTTTCTCGGAGATGAGGCGGTAACTCCCATGCTGCTGAAAGAGGCAGGTTATGAGGTCACAGCCGCCATCACGGACGAGCGCCGTGCGGCTATGGCAGAGGGCGTGGATGTGATATCCGCGCAGCGCTTCGAGATACCCGCAAACGCATCGGAATACGATCTGCTGTGGTACAATGGCACGGTGGAGTTTGACGGCACACCCCATCGCCTGGAGCAGCTCAGAGGCTCCTGCAAAAAGGGCGCAACAGTTGTGTATCGTGCGCTGTGCTGGCTTATCGAGCCGTCTCCCGATACAAGGAGATTCTGCGAGAGCCGCTTCGGAAAGCTCGCCGCAATGGAGAGCGTTCCGCTTATGGCGAGAGAGGCAGGCTTCAGGGTGGAGGATCTCTATATCGCTCCCCGAACCGACTGGACGGTGAATTTCTACGACCGCCTGATGAATGCGGCGCAGGAATATGCGTCCTCTCACGGCGAGGACTCGGCATATAATTCGGGCTTCGGAGAGCTGAAGCGTGAGACGGATATGTTCGAGCTTCACTGCGAGGAATACAGCTATGTTTACTACATATTGAAAGGTTGATACTAATGGCTCTTACCGAAAAGGAAGCATCACAATACAGCCCCAATGTGCTGGCGTTTTACGGCGACAGCGTGTATGAGCAGCTGGTGCGCAGGGAGGTAGTCCTCCGTGGCAGCACCAATGCGGGCAGGCTGCATGATCTTGCTGTGCTGCAGGTGCGTGCTTCGTACCAGTGCGAGGCGGTGAGCGTTATCGAGCCTATGCTGACCGAAAAGGAGGCGGATATCCTGCGCCGTGGCAGAAATGCAGGCGGAATATCCGTGCCCAAGAGCGCAAAGCCCTCCGAATACCGCAGGGCAACGGCGCTGGAGACGCTTTTCGGATATCTCAGCATAACAGGTCAGCATGAAAGAGTTGAGCAGCTTTTCAGTGAAATATGCAGAGCGCTTCCCGTGCAGGAGAAGAAATGACCTTGTGAGGGGCGCAGAAGGAGCGTATCATGGCTAAGAAAAAGCTACCTAAGGTACTGGTGTGGATAATAGATATCCTGCTGATAGCAGTGGCAGCGGCGATATATTCCGTGGGACTTGTGGCGTTCATCTCGCCCAACAATATCGCTCCGGGCGGTGCTACGGGTATTTCGATCATCATTTCCGAGCTTACGGAGCTGCCTGTGGGTATGCTGATAGCGGCGATAAACGTGCCGCTTATCATAGTGGGATTTTTCCTGCTGAACAAGCAGACGATGATAAAGACCCTTATATCCGTCCTGCTGATATCGGTGCTGACAGACTATGTGCTGGTGGATATGCCGCTTTATGATATGGAGAACGCCGAGGGTATACTTGCTGCGGTGTTCGGCGGCGTGCTTACGGGTGCGGGCGTGGGTCTTACCTACGCAAGAGAGGCTACCTCGGGCGGCACGGATATAGTGGCGAAGATAATAAACCGTTTCAAGCCTGATCTGAAGCTGGGTACGATACAGTTTGCAGCGGATGCGGTGGTCATCCTTGCAGGTCTGCTGGTGTTCCGCGATCTGAATGCGGCACTGTATGCGGTGATCGTGGTGTTCGTGCAGTCAAAGCTGGTGGATATGCTGGTCTATGGCGGACAGGAGAGCCGCTTCCTGCTGATATTCTCACAGCGTCCTCAGGAGATCGCAGACAAGCTGCTGAAACAGGACAGAGGCGTTACTCTGCTGCAGGGCAAGGGCGCCTACAGCGGCAATGAGCGTCCTGTTATCGCAACAGCGGTATATAAGAGCGATTACACCAAGGTAAAGCGTATAATCAAGGAGACCGACCCTGCGGCTTTCGTCATCACAACGGGAGCGCATGAAGTTTTGGGCGAGGGTTTCCAAAAGTTAACCTAGAGTGGCTGTGAACACTGACACTCAACGGCAAACAATGTCTCAGCTTGCGCCTGTCTGCGTTACTTTTTCTTGACGTACATCCAGTACGCCTGCGAAAAAGTGCCTTGACACACGAAAGCTTATTCCATCGTTTGCTCGTTTCGGTCATTGCCCACAACCACATAAACTGTAATTTATTTAAAAAGGAGATATAACTATGTCAGGACATTCCAAGTGGAGTACCATCAAGCGCAAGAAGGGCGAGAAGGACGGCGCAAGAGCAAAGGTCTTTACAAAGATCAGCCGTGAGATCCTTGTATGCATCAAGGAGACAGGCAGCGCAGATCCCGCAAACAACGCAAAGCTCGCAACGCTCATCCAGAAGGCTAAGACCAACAACATCCCCAACGACAATATCGACAGACTGCTGAAGAAGGCTGCAGGCGGTTCGGAGAAGAACGATTACGAGAACTGCGTATATGAGGGCTACGGCCCCAACGGCGTGGCTGTTATCGTTGACTGCCTTACCGACAACAGAAACAGAACAGCAGGCGAGATCCGTCACTACTTCGATAAGTTCGGCGGCAACA
>JAZKZL010000356.1:0-1278 GCA_045612645.1 Oscillospiraceae bacterium | reverse complement strand
AGCGTCGCTGCGTCACTTGTCACCCTTTTCCCCGAGCGGAATATTATGTATTACCGAACGGCAGGAAATGGGGGTGATGATATGCGCAGACCAAACAAGCGCCGTGGCGGAGGTATATGCTGCCTGCTGGCACTGGCGGCTTTTTTCGGGGCGGTCATGTGTATCTCGTTCTTTTCTGTGAAATTCCTGCTGTGCGCAGTAGCGATACTGTTTATCGTGCTGGGATTGTTCCTTATAAGGCTATGAAAGGGGAGTACATAATGAAGATCGTTGTGGTAAAAAGTCCGAAGCTGTTTGCAGGGCTGCTTCGCCTGATGTTCGGCATCAAAAAGCAGCCTATGGCGGAATAAAAACAAGATCAGCCTGTGTTTCATAGGCTGATCTTTTGCTATATTATCTTCCAGAACGTCGGCTGCTGCATTTCCCTGAACATGGTTATCTGTGCCTGCGCACGGTCGCAGGAGGCGTATATCTCCTCGTTCCCGTCCTCTGCAAAGGACTGTATCTCGGCAATGGAGGAGGTTATCTCCACCGCATGCCCGAGATCGTTTATGAGGATGCTGTAGTGTATCATATTATCCCATATTTCTGAAAGCTCCTGTGCGGCGGCTGTGCAGCGTTCCGTGTCGCCTGCGGTGAAAGCCTGCTCCACTGCGTTTACCTTTGCTGACATGATATCCGTTATGTGGTTCGTGGCGATTACAGACGCAGTGCAGCCTGCCGCCATTACCGACAGTATGCCGATGCTCACTCCTAGCCTGTTCATGCGCTTTTCCCCGCCTTTCTGATGAGGTTTATCTGACCGTTTTTGTCTGCTGTCATCAGGAAAACATCCTTTGCACGGATGTTGTTTTCTCTCAGCTTTTGATTGAGCCATCCCTGACCGAGTCCGAGATTCCCCAACTGCTCGCCGTCCTCTATCCCGTCGCGGATGATAACGGCAGGAGGATCGTCCGTGCTGCCGCCGCAGCCTACATCAGAGCGTATCGCGCCCTGATGATCCCTTTTCTGCATGAAATGTATCTTGCCCGTGGTCTCAACGATAGCGTAATGCACCTCGCTGAGATCGAATATCTGTTCCTCTCGCATTGCTTCGACGAGATCGTCCACGGTGTAGCGCAGGCGTTTCATCTCCTGCTGCTGCACCACTCCCTCGGAGATTATCACCCTCGGGCTGCCGATGATGAACCGCCTGAATCGGGGAGAGCGCAGCATTATCGCAGAAACTATCACGTCAAGGCACACCAGTGTGAATATCGGCACGATGCCCATCAGCAT
>JAZKZL010000355.1:0-15060 GCA_045612645.1 Oscillospiraceae bacterium | reverse complement strand
TCAATGCCCTTGCCCTTGTCCTTTACGGCTATGTAGATGATGTCGCCGCTGAAACGTCTCAGGGTCATCTCCACCATGCCTACGGTGTTGCGGTAGCCGTGGACGATGGCGTTTGTCACCGCCTCGGAAACAGCGGTCTTTATCTCGCTTATCTCCTGCACAGTAGGGTCACACTGCGAGACGAACGCCGCTGCCGCAGAGCGGGCAAAAGCCTCGTTCGCAGACAGCGACAGGAATTGTATCTTTGTTTCGTTAAGTATTTCTCTTTTCATATCTTCACTCCTTCTGCCAGCAGCTTAGAAAGCCCCGATAGCTTTATGACCGCCGCTATATTGGGTCTGACATTTTTTATGATGATATCTCCGCCTACTGCCTGAACCGATTTAAGCCGCCCAAGTATCAGCCCGATGCCCGAACTGTCCATAAATCCTACTTGCTCGAAATCCAGTATCAGCATTTCGGGCCGTGAGCGAGCTATCACATCATCCAGCACTGCGCGCATGGATCTTGCCGAATGATGATCGATGTCTCCCTGCAGGGCGGCGGTTATTCTTTTTCCGTCGTTGTACAGCTTTATCATTGAATTTCCCCCTTTGTTTTTGTGTGAATATCTTACCACCGCAGCAGTGAAAAATCTGTCGTTATTCATCCGTGAAATATGTTTTATAAGCCACTTTTACGGCACTTTTGACCATCGGCTGATGATACTTGTTTGTTTGTTAAGAAACTTGTCGCATTGCGGCGTGATTTTTTCGTGAAATCCTCTTGAATTATGCTTTTGATTGTTGTATAATTAATCCAGGCTTTTAAGCTGAAATGTTGAGGGAATGTGTGCGTGCAGAACGCTTTTTATACATCTTGGAGAAAGGATATGAAATGAGCGACAAATTAAATGTCTGCCTTATGAACGATTCATTTCCGCCGCTTATCGACGGCGTGGCAAATGCAGTGGTGAACTATGCATCGGTGATATCTTCTTCGCTGGGTGCGGCAACCGTTGTAACACCTGAGCATCCCGAAGCGCGGGATGACGGATTCGGCTATCCTGTGGTGCGTTATAAGAGCATGACTATCACAGAGAAGCTCTGCGGCTACCGCGCAGGATATCCGTTCAGCGCAAGCAAGCTGGAGATGCTGGGTAATTCGGGCTTTGATATCATCCACAGCCATTGCCCGTTTGCATCCACTGTTCTTGCAAGAACTCTCCGTGAAAAGACGAATATCCCGATAATCCTTACATATCACACAAAATTTGATATCGACATCCGCCGTGCGCTGCCCAATAAGCTGTTGGCAGATTCCGCTATCAAGCTGGTAGTATCCAATATCGAGGCGTGTGACGAGGTGTGGACGGTAAGCCACGGTGCAGGAGAAAATCTCCGCAGCCTCGGCTATGAGGGCGATTATTATGTGATGGAGAACGGTGTTGATTTTCCCTGCGGCAGAGCGAATGCGGAGACCACTGAAAAGCTCCGTGCAAAATACGGGCTGAGGGATGATATCCCCACCTTTATGTTTGTGGGACGCCTTCTCTGGTATAAGGGCATACGCCTTATTCTGGACGCCCTGAAGATGCTTTCCGAAAAGGGGATCGATTACCGTATGCTCATCGTGGGCGACGGTGCTGACCGCAAGGAGATGGAGGAGTATGTCAACGAGCTTTCCATCGGTGATAAGGTGATATTTACGGGTGCGGTGTATGACCGCGAGGAACTGCGTGTGTTCTATACAGCGGGGGATCTTTTCCTGTTCCCGTCGCTTTATGATACCAACGGTATCGTGGTGAGGGAGGCAGCAGCCTGCGGAGTAGGCTCTCTGCTTATCGAGGGCAGCTGTGCAGCCGAGGGCATCACCCACGGCAGAACAGGCATACTCACAAAGGACGATGCATCCGCTATAGCTGAGGAGCTTATCTTTGCAGCGTCCCATCTTGACGAGATACGTCAGATAGGTCAGCGTGCCATGGACGAGGTGTATATCTCGTGGGAGACTGCGGTCAAACGTGCGTATGATCGTTATCATGCTGTTATTGAAAATGTGAGATCGGGCAAGACCCGCAGACATGAGAATTTCATTTCGGAGGATTTCTTCCTGATGATGGATCGTGTTACGGACAATATACAGAGCTTCCGAAGCATACCTCACAACATCCGCAATCTGCCTGATAATCTCCGTGAGAAAACAGAGAACATCCTCGAAAACGGCAGACGCATAGGCGATAATATCCTTGAAAGCGGCAAGCGCTTCGGAGATAACATCCGTGAAACAACGGATAACATCATAGACAGCGGCAAACGTCTCGGCGACAAGCTGCTACACAAGGATGACGACGAATATTCTGAATAAAAAACAGCCGCTGTTCCAAAAAGAACGGCGGCTTTCCTGTATTTTGTGCATACAGACAGGGAAATGAAGAATGAATTGGGGAAAACAAAAACAAGGAGAGAAAGTGAACACTTTCGTCCTGCTTTCTGTTTATATTCTATCACAACAAATGTGTCTTTGGTGGGACAATTTATATTGCTCGCAAAATTGTTTGTTTACCCCTTGATTTATTCGCGAAAAAATGATAGAATATATCTGTATATTATATACCTTATTTTATTATTTTTCGGAGGAGCCGTAATGACGATCAAAACCTTTTACATCAACCAGGACAAGACAGCCTATGTAAAGGCTTATATGCTGGATAATATCTCGGGACTCGCTTTCTGTGAGAAGCGTCCTGCGGTCATCATCTTCCCGGGCGGCGGATATGAGTTCTGCTCCGACAGAGAGGGTGAGCCTATCGCTCTGCAGTATCTCGCCGAGGGCTACAACGCATTCGTTGTGAACTACACCGTGAACGCACGATTCCCCGCTTCTCTGATAGACGCCGCTTACACTTTCTACAAGATCCGTATGCGCGCGGAGGAATTCGGCGTTGATAAGGATAAGCTGGCTGTCCTCGGCTGCTCCGCAGGCGGACATCTCGCAGGCTGCCTTGCGACTATGTGGAGCGATACCCAGATCGTAAAGACCATCGGCTGCGAGCCTGCCGATCTCCGTCCCAATGCGGCAATTCTCTGTTATCCCGTTATCAGCGGCGTTACCGCTCCCCATGAGGGCAGCTTCAGGGTGCTGCTGGGCGAGGACGCAAGCCGCTCCGATCTGAGCAGACTTTCTCTTGAGAACAGAGTGACTCCCAAGACTCCTCCTGTGTTCCTTTGGGCGACTGCAAATGATGATTGTGTTCCCGCGCACAATTCCCTTGTTATGGCGAAGGCTTGCATCAGCAACAAGGTTCCTGTGGAGCTGCATATGTATGACGAAGGTCCTCACGGACTTTCCACCTGTGATAAGGCTACAGGCTGGCACGAGAGCTTCTATCTCGATAACTGCCGCCGTTGGATAAAGTTGTCTGTTGAGTTCCTGAACAAGTACATGAACGTATGAAAACGCCATCCATGATCATCTTCGATTACGGTCAGACCCTCGGCTATGAGCCGGGGTTTGATCTTATGCGGGGATATAATGAACTACATAAGCACATAACCAGAAATCCCGATAATGTTACTGCCGCTGAGCTTAAACAGTTCAGCGACAGAATTTTTCAGCTGCAGCGTGATGTTCTGCATACAGGCTACGAGCCGCACGAGCATCAGGGGATCCGAGCCACTCTTGAATATTACGGAGTTGAGCTTGATGTGGATATGGCGGAGGCTGAGCGCATAATATGGGATAACACCGCCATCGGTGCTATAATGCCCCATGCGGATGAGCTGCTGGAATATCTCGGGGATAACGGTATCCGCTACGGAGTGATAAGCAACATCGGTTGGTCGGGCAAGGCTCTTTCGGACAGGCTGAACAGGCTGTTTCCCGATAACAGGTTCGAGTTTGTTATTGCATCCAGTGAATACGGCATCCGCAAGCCGAACAGGATGATATTTGATATCGCACTGCGTAAGGCAGGACTTCCTGCTTGTGAGGTGTGGTACTGCGGCGACAGCATCGCAAATGACGTGCATGGTGCGATATCCGCAGGGATGACTCCAGTGCTGTATGAATGCCATGTGGAGGGCGGAATGCCCCATGATAACAGTGCGCTTTATGGCAGCTGTGAATATCTCCACATCCACGACTGGCAGGAGCTTATCGCAGAGCTTTCAAGGATATCTCGGGCTGAAAAGGAAATATTGCTATGAGTGAGCATATCGGATATTCTCGTGTCGAGGACAGATATGGTTTCTGCACAAAAGGCGCCTTTCGCTGCCCGAAAAAGAAAGAATTTGCTATGCTCAATATAGTCGCAGCGGTATATATCCTGTGGCTTGTTATAGTGGTCGTGAATGCTGTTATAGTTCTTTCGGGCGATCTCAGCGTGCCGATATTCGAGTATGACAAAACGATAGAGGATTACGCTCCTACAAGGGATCTTATATGCGTGATAATATCGGTGCTGCTTCTTGTTGTTCTGACCTATGGCGCAGTGTTTGCGGTCCTTCTGATAACGAACGGCTCGGAATACAGTTATTTTGCGGATGAGGTAAAGATGGTCATCACCGATCCCGAGGGTGCTAAGACAGTGATCGAATACAAGGATGTGATATGCGTCATATACGAAAGGCTGACCCTGTTCGCAAGGCGCGAACGTGGTTACGATGTGCATATCGAAACTAAGTACCGCACCCATCATTACCAGTATATATTCTCGAAAAACAAGCTGTTCCGTCAGGAAAAGGACACGCCGTTCTTCATTCTGGAGGAGGCGGCAGGTCTGAAAAAGCGCAGATATACCGATGAAATGGGTACATGATATGGACGATATAAAATGGCTCTTTTTCGATCTCGGCGGAGTTCTTCTTGATGAAACCGCTGCATGGGAGGACAGGATACGCCGCACCTGCGATAAACACGGCATTTCTGCCGATGTGCTGCGCAGCGAAATGGAAAAAGCGGCAAGGGCAAATCTTCACGAATACAAGGGCGCACTTGAAGCACTGGGAATCAGCTTCGGCGAGAAGTGGAACTCGGAATCTGTCGTGCCATATCCCGAGGCGGCGCAGGTGCTTTCGCAGCTGAGGGGAAAATACAGGCTCGGTATAATTGCAAATCAGCCGATAAATACACGAAAGCGCATGGAGGAATGGCGGCTTGCCGAATACTTCGACCTGATGCTGATATCCGCAGAGGTGGGCTTTTCAAAGCCCGACGCAAGGCTTTTCAAAGAGGCATTGTACAAGGCGCAGATATCCGCAGAAAAGTGCGTGATGATCGGCGATAAGCTGACTAACGACAGCGCCCCCGCAAAGGCGCTGGGTTTTAAAACGGTCTGGATAAAGCAGGAGTGGGGAGGGTTTCAGACGATAGCGGATGACACCATGAAGCCCGATATTATAATAACTGATCTGGTGCAGCTGAAAGATATTTTTGCGGGCACTTGACAAGATATATAAATTATGCTAATATAGGATTAGTTAGAAAAGGCTAACCCAAGAAAGGAACGACATAAACATGAAAACACCATTTGTAACCAAGGAACAGGTAGAGGAGATAGTAAAGACCTATCCCACACCTTTCCACATCTATGACGAAAAGGCTATCCGTGAGAACGCAAGAGCGTTAAAGGCTGCTTTCTCCTGGAACAAGGGGTTCCGTGAGTATTTCGCTGTTAAGGCTACCCCCAATCCCTTTATCCTCAAGGTACTGCAGGAGGAGGGCTGCGGCTTTGACTGCTCCAGCTACACCGAGCTTATGATGAGCGATCAGGTCGGCGGCAAGGCGCACGACATCATGTTCAGCTCCAATGCCACACCCGATGAGGATTTCCTGTTGGCTCACAAGCTGGGCGCTATCATCAATCTTGACGACTTCACCCACATCGATGTTCTCGACAAGCTGACAGGCATTCCCGAGACCATCTGCTGCCGCTACAATCCCGGCGGAGAGTTCAAGACCGACGGCAGCCCCAATGTAATGGATACTCCCCGTGACGCAAAGTACGGTTTCACTCACGAGCAGATCATCGAGGGTTATCGCATCCTGAAGGAAAAGGGCGCTAAGAAGTTCGGTATGCACGCATTCCTCGCATCCAATACACTGACCAACGACTACTACCCCACACTGGCAAGGATCATGTTCCGTGCCGCAGTTGAGATCAAGGAGAAGTCAGGCGTAGAGCTTAGCTTCATCAACCTTTCGGGCGGCGTAGGCATTCCTTACAAGCCCGACCAGCCTGCTAACGACATTGCAGTTATCGGCGCAAAGGTCAAGGAGGCTTATGAGGAGATCCTCGTTCCCGCAGGCATGGGCGATGTGGCTATCTTCACCGAGCTTGGACGTTTCATGCTCGCTCCCTACGGACACCTCATCGCAAAGGCTATCCGTGAAAAGCACATCCACAAGGAGTACATCGGTCTGGACGCTTGTGCAGCTAACCTCATGAGACCCGCAATCTACGGCTCTTACCACCACATTACCGTTCTCGGCAAGGAGAACGCAGAGTGCGATCATATGTACGATGTAACAGGCGGTCTGTGCGAGAACTGCGATAAGTTCGCTATTGACAGAATGCTGCCGAAGATCGACATCGGCGACTATGTTGCTATCCACGATACAGGCGCACACGGATTCTCCATGGGCTACAACTACAACGGCAAGCTCAGAAGTGCGGAGCTGCTGCTGCGTGAGGATGGCAGTGTAAAGCTCATCCGCCGTGCAGAGACTCCCGAGGATTATTTCAGAACATTTGATTTTGCTGACGGCAAGTTCGATGTATAAGGCTGCCGATAAGCGCACATCTACTTCGTCAACCGTCAAGCGGCAGGCACAAAGCCTGGCTGCTTGGCGGTTTTCTCGTATCTGTACACTTCTCGTTCGCCTTGGTAGTTTGATAAATAAACAGATGATATCCCGTGAGGCTGTGGCTTCATGGGATTTGTTCATGCTCGGCATATTTACGTCAACATGACGGCAAGATGTTTGCATATTTTTTCATAATGACGTCATTTTGTCGCAAAGTAAAGAAAAGTAAAGTAGAGTAAAGGAAAGAAGAGTAGAGAGAAAGCAAAGTAGAGAGAAAGCAAAGAAAATAAAAGCAGAGTAAGCAGGAAAGAAAAATAAAGTAAAGGAGAGGAAAGTAAACGCCCTCTCACTTCTTGATTTATTGATGGTTTTATGCTATAATATACACTAGATTATTATGGGCAAGTGTTTGCACCATGAAATACGGAGGGAATTATGGATAACTTTATTCAGATAGACATCTACACATCTTCTGCCGCAATTGACGGCATCACAGGCGCTCTGACGGACTACGGAATCACAGGCTTCATCATCTGCGACAGCGCGGATTTTGAGGACTTCCTTGCAGACAAGGACGCAAACTGGGACTACGTTGATGATGAGCTGATGGGACTCAAAACAGTCGAGCCTCACATTACCATCTATGTTCACGACAATGCACAGGGTGCAGAGATGAGCGCTGCCATCAAGTCCCTCATCGAGGAGTACAAGGCGAACAACGCCGACGGCTACTATGGCAACATCCGCATGGAGTATGCAAACGTAAAGGAAGAGGACTGGGCGAACAACTGGAAGAAGTACTACAAGCCCTTCCGTGTTGGCAAGAGCCTTGTGGTAAAGCCCTCGTGGGAGGATGTTGAGGCAAATGACGGCGACAAGATACTGGAGATCGACCCTGCCTCCACCTTCGGCACAGGACAGCACCACACCACAAAGCTCGTTATGGAAACTCTGGAGGACGTCATCAAGGGCGGCGAAAGAGTGCTTGATCTCGGCTGCGGAAGTGGTATCCTCTCCATCGCATCCATGCTTTTCGGCGCAAGCGAGATCACCATGTGCGATATCTTTGAGAACGCCGTAAAGACAGCCTCCGAGAACGTGGAGAAGAATAACATCACCTCTGACAAGTACAAGGCTTACTGCGGCAATGTGATCGAGGATGAGGCTCTCTGCGAGAAGATCGGCACAGGCTATGATGTGGTTTGTGCAAACATCGTTGCAGATGTAATTATCGGCATGAGCGGCATCTTTGCGCGCTTTATGAAGTCTGACGCACAGCTTATCGTTTCGGGCATCATCGACGAACGTCTTGACGAGGTGCTTGCGGCTCTTAATGAGAACAGCTTTGCTGTTGTATCTCAGGAGAACGAAGAGGGCTGGAACTGCATACTGCTCAAGAGAGCGTAATTTCCTGAGGGTATGGGCATGAAAAAGGGACTGCACAATGCGGCGATATTAACTGCCACGGTCAATCTGCTGTATGTGGCGGGAGTTATGATATTCTGGTTATGTAACGGTGTTGGGGATATATCGGATATACTGATATTAAGCGTGCCTATAGATATTATCTATGTGATCGTATCGGCATTGTTCCTCATTGGAATATGCAGGGCAAAGGGCAATGTGCTTGCGTGCATTTACTGGGCGGCAATTATTGCGGAGCCGCTTTTGTGTCTGTTTATCGGCGGAACAGAGGTGATGGGCTTTTTCGGTACGCTTACCCTGAGTGCCGCTGTTATCCTTGTGATGGCGCTGTTGCGTAATAAGCTGAATTTCAAGCTGATGTGCGTTATTATCTCTCTTGCGGCGGCGGTAATGATCGGTGTGGAGCTGTGGTTTATCATTGAGTGTGATCCGCTCGGTGCGGTACTTATAACGGTGTTTTTTCCGTGGATGCCCGCTGTACCCCTGCTTCCTGTACTTGCCACCGTATTTATGACAGCAGCGCAGAAAGCCGAATAGCAAAACAAAAATTCCTCGCATATACTGCCGTAAGGAGGCGGTATATGTGGAGTTCCTGTATGTGATGGCGTGGATGTTCCTTTCCATTTTCGGACTCGTCATGCTGCTGAGATGTGCGGCGGAGGAGCTTTTCAGGGACAAACGCAACGATAAAGATAAAAGATAAAATGAACGGAGGTGTGTACCTATGGCAGAAAACCTGCTCTCCATCTGCGGAACGGTGGAGGATATCGTGTTCTACAATGAGGAGAACGGCTATGTCGTTCTTGACATGGACTGCGACAATGTGCTGGTGACTGCCGTGGGTATGCTTGGAGATGTTCACGAGGGTGAGGAGCTTACCCTCTGGGGCGATTACGTCAACTCCCCGAAATACGGCAGACAGTTCAAGGCGGAGGTGTTCGAGCGTTCTCTCCCTAAGAGCAAGGAGGCTATCCGAAAGTATCTCGGCTCGGGCGTTATCGCAGGCATCGGACCTGCGGTGGCAAAGCGCATAGTTACCGCCTTTGGCGAGGATACGCTGGAGATCATGGAGAACGACTCGGTAAAGCTTGCCGCCATCAAGGGAATAACCACCGAGAGAGCCATCTCCATAGGCAAGGAGTTCAACAAGATAACAGGCCTGCGCAAGGCTATGACGTATTTCTCTAAGTACGGCATACAGCCCATCACCGTTGCGGCTGTGTGGAAGATGTACGAGGGCAGGACGATGGAGGTCATCAAGGACAATCCGTATATCCTGTGCGAGAACGGTGTGGATCTCCCTTTCCGTGATGCGGACAGGCTTGCAGGGGAGCTTGGTATCCCCAAAAACAGCGAGGAGCGCGTTTTGGCAGGCATAATATGGTGCCTGAGAGTGAACGCCGCAAACGGTCACACCTGCGTAAGGGAGAACGATCTCACCGATACCGTCTGCTATGAACTGGAGATAAGCGAGGATGCTTTCTGGAACGCTCTGAGCATAGCGGAGAGCCGCAATGATGTTGTTCTCGATGATAAATACGACGATCGTTTCGTGTTCCTGACGGAGTATTATCAGGCAGAGTGCTATATTGCACAGAAACTCGCCGAGATGATAAAGCGCAGCGATGGCGGCGATGTGAATTACTCCGATGAGATAGCTGCAATTGAATGGACGGAGGGCATACAGTACGAGGAGCTGCAGCGTGAGGCGATAAACGGCAGCATGAATAATCATGTGTTCATCCTGACAGGCGGCCCGGGTACGGGAAAGACCACCACGCTGAATGCCATGATCTCCATCTGCAAGCAGCGTGGCATGAAAGTCAAGCTTGCGGCTCCCACAGGCAGAGCGGCAAAGCGTATGGCAGACCTCACAGGCTGCCCCGCGCAGACGATACACAGGCTGCTTGAGGTGGATTTTGCATCGCACGGTCACGGCTTCAAGCGCGGCGAGGAGAACCCTCTTTCCTGCGATGTGCTTATAATAGACGAGATGTCCATGGTGGATACGCTGCTGATGAGCTCACTGCTGAAGGCAGTAAAGAGCCGCACTCGCCTCATCATGGTGGGAGACAGCAATCAGCTGCCCTCGGTGGGAGCAGGCAACATCCTGCGTGACCTGATAGCAAGCGGCAGAGTTCCCATGGTGGAGCTGAAGGAGATCTTCCGTCAGGCGGCGGAGAGCCTTATCGTAACAAACGCCCACAGGATAGTAAAGGGCGAGATGCCTGTGCTGAACGACAGAAAGAGCGATTTCTTCTTCATGCCCACCGAAAGCGAGGATGATACTCTCCGCCTTGTGGTGGAGCTTTGCAAGACGAGACTCCCGAACACCTACGGCTATTCCGCCATTGAGGATATCCAGGTGCTTTGCCCCTCCAAAATGGGCGTGGTGGGAACTCAGAGCATTAATCAATCCTTGCAGCTGGCGCTTAATCCTCCGTCCAGGAACAAGCAGGAGCTTAAATATTTTAATCAGCTATTCCGCACAGGCGATAAGATAATGCAGACCAAGAACGATTATGATGTGGAGTGGAGAAGGGGCGCGGAGAAATCCCATGGCATCTTCAACGGAGACATAGGAATAGTCCGCACCGCAGACAGGGCAAACGATCGCCTTGAAATAGACTTCGACGGCAGAACGGCGGTGTATGATACGGATATGCTGAAACGTATCGAGCATGCTTATGCGGTGACCATCCATAAGAGTCAGGGCAGCGAGTATCCTGCGGTTATCATACCGCTCCCCAACGGAATGGACAGGCTTACATACCGCAACTTGTTATACACTGCGGTAACTAGAGCTAAAAATATACTAATAGTTATAGGAACGGCACGAAAAGTGCAGAGCATGGTAGAGAACGACCGTCGAACTCTGCGATATTCCTGCTTAAAACCCATGCTGGAGGATCATTTTGTATAAGATGAGGGAATTGCGCCGTGCGGCTTTGGCTTTGCTGCTGCCTAATCGCTGTCCGTTCTGTGACGGATTGATCGGAGCAACGGCATACTGGTGCGAGGATTGCTACAGCGCACTTCCTTTTCTGAAAAGAATGCCGCAGATTCCCGAAAGTATGGACGGAATGTACAGCTGCTGTGAATATAAACGCAAGGCGGTAGCTGCGGTGCATCGCATGAAGAGCGCCTCGTACAGCTATGCGCCTGACGCATTTGCGGTGCTTATGACGGAGCTTTCGGGAGATATCACGGAGCGCATCGATATAGTCACAGCAGTGCCGTGTTCGCTGAAACGCAGGCTGGAGATAGGCTACGATCACGCAGCGAGGATAGCGAAGAATATTGCAAGCCGCAGAAGTTTTCGCTATAAAAGACTCTTGAAGGTCACCAAGGTAAAACGGGAGCAGAAAAGGCTGAGCCGTGAAGAACGCATCGAAAACGCCCGAAATTCATATAAAATCCTCGACAAAAGGTATATTATAGATAAAAATATACTTTTAGTAGATGACGTGACCACCACAGGAGCAACACTATCCGCTATAGCGGCAGAGCTGAAAGCTGCGGGAGCAGAAAAGGTAATAGGACTTACGTTTGCGAAAGTAAATCCCGATAATCAAACACAAAGGAACAGATAAATGACTACAAAGATCACACCCGCCGAAATGGCGGAGCAGAGAGAATATATGGGCAAGGTGGCTCAGCTGAACGCTCAGCGTGAGCATCCGCCGATCGCTCATGTGCACAGCTTCGGTTGTCAGCAGAATGTAAGCGACGGCGAGAAGATAAAGGGAATGCTTGCCGAGATGGGATATGGCTTCTCAGAAAGTCCCGAGGGAGCAGATCTTGTGCTGTACAACACCTGTGCCGTGCGTGAGAACGCAGAGGACAGAGTGTTCGGCAATGTGGGAGCGCTCAAAAAAGCAAAGAAAGCAAATCCTGAAATGCTCATCGGAGTGTGCGGCTGCATGGTGCAGCAGGAGCATATCACGGCGAAGATGCGCCGCAGCTATCCGAATGTGGATATCATCTTCGGAACGCACGTTCTTCACACCATGCCGAAGATAATCTACGATGCGCTCACCACCCGAAAAAGGCAGATATCCATCCCTGAGAGCGACGGTGTCATCGCAGAGGGCATTCCGCTGCGCCGTGAGAGCAAGCTGAAAGCAAGCATACCGATAATGTACGGCTGCAATAATTTCTGCACCTACTGCATAGTGCCGTATGTAAGAGGTCGTGAGCGCTCCCGTGATATTGAGGATATCCTCAGGGAGTGCAGGGAGCTGGTGCAGGACGGCTGCAAGGAGCTTCTTCTGCTGGGTCAGAACGTAAACAGCTACGGCAAGGATCAGGGTACGAGTTTTTCGGAGCTGCTGCGCCGTATAAACGCGATCGAGGGCGAGTTCCGTATAAGCTACATGACCAGCCATCCTAAGGACGCCACAAAGGAGCTTGTGGATACTATAGCAGCCTGCGAAAAGGTGACACGGCATTTCCATCTTCCTGTGCAGAGCGGCAGCAATCGCATTCTGAAACAGATGAACAGAGGATATACGAGAGAGCATTATCTGGAGCTTATCGAATACGTGAAAGACAAGCTGCCCGATGTGGCGCTGACTTCTGATATAATCGTAGGTTTCCCCGGCGAGACCTACGAGGATTTCCGTGAAACGCTATCGCTCATAGAGCAGGTAGGCTATGACTCGCTGTTCACATTCATCTATAGCCCCCGAAAGGGAACAAAGGCTGCGGAAATGCCCGATCCGATATCCGCGGAGGAAAAAGGAAAATGGTTCAGGGAGCTGCTGGATGTGCAGCAGAATATCGGCTGCAGCAGCTACAAAGACTATATCGGAAAGACGCTGCGTGTGCTGTGCGAGGGAGAGGGAAGAACAGATCCCGCACTCGTTACAGGCAAGAGCAGGCAGAACATCATCGTTGACTTTGACGGAGACAAGTCGCTTATCGGCAGCTTTGTTGACGTTGAGATAACTGAGGCGCTCGCATGGGCGCTCAGAGGAAAAATAAAACAATAAAAGGAGATATTGATCATGAACGTTATCGAATTAGCAAGACAGCTGGGCAAGGCTATCCAGGAGGATGAGCGTTATATCGCTTATGCAGAGGCAAGCAGAAAGAATGACGAGGACGAGACACTTCAGGCGCTCATCGGCGAGTTCAATCTCATCCGTCAGAATCTTCTGATGGAGCAGAGCAAGCCCGAGGAGGGTCAGGATGCGGAGAAGATCGCAGAGCTGAACACAAAGATGCACGCTGCCTACAATGCAGTAATGACCAACGAGAACATGGCTGAATACACTATGGCAAAGGCAGGAATGGATAAGATGATGAATCAGGTGAACACCATCCTCACAGCATCCATTCAGGGCGACGATCCCATGACCTGCCCCGCAGAGGTAGCTCATACCTGCTCCGGCAGCTGCGGCACCTGCGGCGGATGTGGCTGATAACGATCAACAGATAATATAACGATACAGTATACCGCCTTAATGACGGTATACTGAACTGCGCTTATAGCGCTGTGAGAAAGGAACGTGAAACATGGCACAGGAAACCGAAAAGATATCTCCGATGCTGCGGCAGTATCTGGATATAAAGGAGAAATACAGCGATTATATCCTGTTCTTCCGTCTGGGAGATTTCTATGAGATGTTCTTCAGCGATGCGGAGACGGCGTCCCGTGAGCTGGAGCTTGCGCTCACTGCAAGGGCAGGCTCACCCATGTGCGGCGTTCCTTATCACAGCAGCGAGGTGTATATCAAAAAGCTGATCGATAAAGGCTTTAAGGTGGCTATCTGCGAGCAGATGAGCGATCCCGCCACCACAAAGGGACTGGTGGAGCGTGACGTTATCCGCCTTGTAACAGCGGGTACCGTTATAGAGGCAAGTATGCTCAGCGAGGAGACCAACAACTACATTGCCTGCATCTGCGCCGATAACGGCGAAAAGCGTGCGGCACTGGTGTTTGCGGATATCTCCACGGGAGAGGTGCATGTTTTCGAGAAGAGCGGCAGGATAATGGAGCAGGAGATAATCTCCGAGCTTTCCCGCTTTGACCCTGTGGAGCTGCTTATCGAGGAGGGCTTTCTATCTCTGAAAGAGGCTCATGGCTTTGTGCGTGACCGTCTGAAGAAGTGCGTCTGCGAGCTGCTGAACAGCTCTGAATTCAGCGCCGACGATACTGATATAATCACCGCCCAGTTTGATGTTTCCTCCGAGGATGAGCTGGGCATATCCGATATGCCCATGTCGAGACGTGCGCTTTGTGCGATGTTCCGCTATTTCGGCGAGACTCAGAAAGCTACTGTCAAGCGCTTTGTTACCATGAAGATACATTCAGCAGGCGAGTTTATGGGCATAAATCTCACCACCCGCCGCAATCTGGAGCTTACCGAGACCATGCGCAATAAGGAAAAGCGCGGTTCGCTGCTGTGGGTGCTGGATAAGACAGTGACTTCCATGGGCAAGCGCCGCTTAAAAACATGGCTGGAGCAGCCGCTGATAAATGCAGCGGAGATACTGCGCCGCCATGACGCGGTGGATAAGCTCGTAAAAGACCCCTCTGTGCTGTATGATATCTGTGAATCGCTGAATGGCATTTATGACCTTGAGCGCCTTATGACGAGAGTTATGTATAAGTCTGCGTCTCCCCGAGACATCTATGCACTTGGCATTACCTGCAATCGTCTGCCACTTGTGAAGGAGTGCCTCGGCAGGGTGGATTCGCCGCTGCTTAATTCGCTCAATGCCCGAATCGATGAGCTTGCGGATGTGGCGTCTCTCGTGGAGAATGCTATCAAGGAAGATCCGCCTATCACACTGAAAGACGGCGGAGTTATCCGTGACGGCTTCAACGAGGAGATCGACCGT
>JAZKZL010000354.1:0-10021 GCA_045612645.1 Oscillospiraceae bacterium | reverse complement strand
TGGCATACGCTGGCCTGGGTGATTATTTTAAGGCATTTGAATGCTGCGAGCGTGCCTATAAGCTTATGTACAACAAAAATGGTGCTGATCATCCCGGTACGGTATTCAACTATCGTGAACTGGCGGTATGCTATGCAGACCTCGGTGACTATGACACGGCGATCGAAATAGTTGAACAGGTGCGGGATAAATACAAGTACGTTCTGCATGACGAAAAGAAGTACGAAAATGCCTGCGACCAGATAGAGTATTACAAAAAACTGAAGACGGAAAAGAGGGATGATCATGAATAAAAACGCACAGCCAGTATCCTATGAGAAAGATTCATATTATGAGACCGCAGATATATTGAAACAGCAGCTTCAGCAAAGCATTGCGGAATATGGAGAAAGCGACCGCCGTACGTTAAGTTGCCTTGAACGCTATGTCGAAGCTCTTGTGAATGCACGCATGTATGATGAAAGTCTGAAATACTCTGCGATGCTGGTTCGCTTGCTGGAGGAGCATTATTCCGATGATGATATGTGGCTTGCACAAGCGTATTCGGATCATTCGCACATATTATCTGAGTCGTCAGAAACTTTGAAATATGCAGAAAAAGCATATTCATGTGCACAGCAGTCGGGAGACGAGTATCTTCAGATGAGCTGCCGCAACACGCTGGCATCTGCATACAGGGATAACAGTATGTATGAAAAAGCAATGACCATGTATACAGAGCTTTATAATTCTTGTGTCGGGTTATATGGAGAAGACAACTATAATACGGTCATCACCAAAGGTAATCTTGCGGGAACTTATTATGATCTCGGTGATGCCGTTACCGCAACTAAGCTTTGCCGTGAAGTTGTTGAGTGGTTCGGCAGGAATGAGGGAGAGCGTTCATCTGAATATCTGAGAGAGCTTGCCAATCTTTCGTATTATCTCAGAGCGTCAGGAGATGCAGAGCAGGCACTGGATACTGCCCGCTCTGTCTATCGCCTTAACTGCGAAGTTTACGGTGCAGACAGTGCAGTTGCCGTGGATAGACTGGAGCAGCTTGCACATTCCTATGAGAATATGCACCGTACACGGTCGGCTGTGGATGCAATGCAGCAGGTATTCGCATGGTATGAACAGAACATCTTCGGTAACGAATACTGGTATGTGCGTTCAGCTCTTGTTCTTGCGGAGTACAGAGCATATATCGGAGTGTGTGATGATGAAGATAAACTGACGGAGCTTGTCTATAAATACCGCGAATATTATGAGGAGATGTACATCAGGTTGAAAGCCTCACTTGACCACACTGTTTCGCTGATAAGATACGAAAAAGGCGATATTGACGGTGCCGCTGAGAGCATCAGGGAATACAACAGTTCTATTCTTGAAAGGTATGGAAAGGATAGCAGATACACGCTGAGCGCGGTGCTGGTAACCGCTGAAATGCTGTGCCGTTGTAAGTGCAGTGAGGATTGCCTGCAGTTGTGTGAAGATGCGAAGCGGCTTGTGAGTATGTTCCCTGATACTTCAGAAGAACTGTGTCGTATACTCTGTGCCGAAGCAGTTGCAAGCTCAGATATCGGAGATGACGGAAAGGCACTGAAGCTGCTTTCCGAGGCATCGGATATTGATGTCTGCAGTGACAGAGTTGATCTTGCTCTCGCATATGTCTATAATATGTCAGATGATTCTCGTGCGGCATATCACGCAGAAAGATCGCTGAATTATAGAAAGGAACATTACGATCCCGAATGCCGTGGGGTGCGTGAAGCGGAGCGGATGTATAATATCATAACAGGAAAGGAATAAGCTTATGAAACCAAGTAAAAATGCCTATAAGATAGTTCGTGAAAACAGCGATGAGATACATAACGGCTTCGGCTTCAGGCATCTTTCCGATGCAACGCAGTATTATGTTCATCCGAATAACCAGTCGGTAAAAGGCACCACTACTCTCTGCCAGTCTATCGGCGAGGCAGTATTATTGCTGTGTCAGATTGTCTCAGATGCGTCTGAATACAATGTGTCAATACGGTACAATAAAGGCAAGAACTCTGTTTTCATCGAGTTTGATATTCCGTATGACTGGAATAGTGTGACAGATGTCAGCCGATATCGTGGTGAGCTTACCGCTAACATGATAACCGTGTTTGCTCTTTCGTCTGACGGAAATCATATCAGCAGCAACATCAACGATATCCGTTTGCATTACAAAATGCTCCCAGTGCTTATGCTGATGCTTGTGAAGCACATTCTGAACGACAGCGACTATGCTAAGGTGTTTTATGATTTCCTTGATGATCCCGATGCCGAAAGCTTTGTCAATATCCATGAGGATTTCTATCAGGCAACAAAGAATGACGAGTATCTTGTGGATTATCGCAGACTTCCCGAAGCGGACAGCAGCTATGTGTATTCATTTGCAGATGATTATGTCACCATGACAGAGAATAAAAAGAATATTGCACAGTTTTCGGCCCCTGATATTATCGGCTTCCCCGATAACAGCTTTTCGGAAGAGTATCTGCCGCTTATACCTCAGCTTGCTCCTGAATTTCACCTTGATAAGAAGCTCAATTCCACCTGCTGTGCCGTTGCTGAAGGAAACGCAGGTGCTGTGCTGCTATACGGACCTGCAGGCACAGGCAAGACAATGTCCTGCAAGCTGATGTGTCGTGAGATAGGTCTGCCCGTGATGGATACCGTCAACTGTACAGACGCTCTTGACGAGTTCATCCTCGGCAAATTCCTGCCCGAGGGCGACAGCATCGTTTTCCGTGAGAGTTATGTAACAAAAGCGATACGCTATGGCGGAGCGGTGATATTCGAGGAGATCAACTTTGCCCGTCCACAGCACCTTGCGTTTCTGAATTCTCTGCTGGATGATAACGGATTTGTGCGTCTGGATAACGGTGAGGTGGTAAAAAGGCACCCGAATTTCCGCTTCTTTGCCACAATGAATATCGGCTATTTCGGCACAAGGGAGCTTAATCAGGCACTCTACAACCGCTTCAATGTCATAATAGAGCTTTCGGAGCTACCCGATGCAGCAATAAAGGAGATGCTCATCGCCCGTGCACCGCATTGTGCTGAATACACCGACAAGATGCTGGGTGTGTATCACAAGCTGAAAAAGAAGATAGCTTCCGAGGAGCTGGATATCGTCATATCGCCGAGAAATCTTGAATACTGGGCGAGAATGGCACAATATGAGAGCTGGATCACTGCTGCCGAAAAGACCATCATCCCCATCGCAAAGAGCGACAAGGCTCTGGCGGATGCAGTCCGTGGCATAGTTATGCTGTACAAGTGGTAAGGAGAAGTCATGAATGACCAAAACAAGCAGGTGCTGAAAGCCTTTCAGTGCGAGCAGAACAGGCGTGCAGAAGAGGATTTCGCACGAATATTCTCCGAGAATGACGATATCCGTCTAGCGTTCATCAATGAGAACATGGCAATGACAGACGGCAGGAATATCGTAGTTGACCCTGCTATGGATCAGCTTTATGCTGACAAAGAGTCGCTACTTCAGACTGCTGATCTTCTGAAGCTTCCCCATGACGTGACAAGACCGTACAATGCACTGAAGCTCATCACACGTTCGCAGACCATCCATGAGAGCCTGCATATCATCTACACGGAGTTTCCTCAACGCTTTCTGGCTGATAAAAGATGCTCGGATGCGGTTCGCCGTAAGGCTCTGGCAAGCATCAGCAATATAATCGAGGATGCCTATATCGAGGCTGTTGGTGCAAGCGTATATGATAATGTTGAGCTGTATCTGAAGTGGGGAAGGGTGGCTAGGTTTTTTGCATCAGCTCCATCCGAAGGTACGCTTGAACGGAATTTCAAGCAAGCCGGTATTGACCTGCGGAAAGTGCAGCAATTCATGCTCATACTGGATCGCATGGCATTTGTGCTGCTATATCCGATGTTCAGATTACCGCCGCCCGAAGATGATATCGCAGTTTATATCGAGCGTGTGCATGACCTGTTTTTTGAGGGCAGTGCAGCACCGTCACCCACACAGCGGCATGAATACGTCTGCCGCATATTTGATGAACTTGAGGAGCTTCTTCCAGAAAGTGATGAGAAGTTTGATCTTTCCTTCCTTGACACCCTTCTGGGCGGTACGGAGACTCACAGCGGAAAACAGCATGGGCCTAAAAAGGTGCGTTCCGCAGGCAGGGAGCAGGCGGTGACACGCAGGCTTTTTACAGATCTTGACGGTAATATGCTGCAGCAGCGTGATATGTCTGCTGAGGCAAAGGCGATCGTGATGTTGTCTGAGTCAGAGTATGCAAAGCTGTCTGCCGAGGAAAAGAAAGATGTTGTGCTGGTGCATTTCGGCAGCTGCTACGATGCCGCACCTATGCATTCGCATATCCGTATTGAGGAAAAGTATCCTGTGCCTGATCTCAAATTGCAGAGAGTATATAAGAATCTCGCAGACAGAAACCGTCTAACGATAAGCACTTATAACAGCAGATTCTCTTCATTACTGAAAGGTGAGGGGGATGTTATAGAAAACAAGCAGCTTTTTGGTGCAGGAATCAGCTCCCGTGATCTCGGTGATACGAAAAAACGCTACTGGTACACAAAATACACCGATGAAGCAGTGCCTGATATTGCTGTGTTGTTCCTTGTGGATGGCAGCGGTTCAATGCTGGGCGAACGCAGGGGAGCGGCTCTTACAAGCCTGCTTGTGCTGCATGAGGTCCTGTCAAAGCAGGAGATACCTCATGCGATCGTCGAACACCGTGCGATCTATGACGAGCCGCTGGTGCAGCATAATGTACTGGTTGATTTCGGAGCCGTTACCAATCAGAAGCTGAACATCATGCAATTGTCTGCGTATGAGGGTACCCGTGAGGGATTGTCAATGTACTGGGCGGAGAGGTATCTTTCCGCCCACACACAGGCAGAACATAAGCTTATAGTAGTGATATCTGACGGAGTTCCCGCACATTACTGCGATAATGATGTCTATTGTCCGCCCGTATCTGTTCAGGATACGAAAAATGCAGCCCAGAGAATATCCCGCAGAGGCACTGATATCGTTGCTGTTGCACTGGGCGGTAAAGATGGCAGTTGCTATTCCGAGCTTTGTGATATCTATTCCGAGGTAATTGATTGTACCGAGCTTTCATCGCTGACAGGACAGTTGCTGAAGCAGGTGACCAGATTGCTGGCGAGATAATAGCAGTGAAATAAAGCTTTTTTACAACATTGAGAACAAGGAAACAGAGTTGCATGAGAGGTGATGATATGATTAGTTTAGAAGCAGCTTGCTCAATTTGCTTAGGGAAGAAGATAGGCTACAAGGTAAAAATAATATTAGATTATGGTGATGTATGGAAAATAACTGTTGCTCCAAAAGAAGAACCGTGCGACCCTTTTATGGTGTTGCCTTTTCTTGTCAGAAAGAGCGATGGAGCGGTGTGCGGATTTTTCCCTCCTGCTCACGAAGATGATTACCCACCAGAAAAAGGCCAAAAACTGGAGATCCCGGAAAAGTACAGATAACACCAATAAAGCAAAGCCTCTGGTAACGTTCGCAGCGTTTTTGAGAGGCTTTGCTTATTTTGTTATTTTTGCCATGTAGGGTATTCACCCAAACCTCCCCCTGAGCTTCTCCAGCGCCCGTTTCTCAATTCTCGAGATATACGACCGTGAAATCCCCAGCTCCTTAGCGATCTCCCGCTGAGCAAGCGGCTTGCAGATACGCCCGTTCCTGTCGGGGATACCATAGCGTTTTGCGATGATCTCACGCTCGCGTTCGTCCAGCTCCTCCTCAATGAAGCGGTACAGCTTTTCGGAGTTTATTTTCAGTATAACATCCTCCTCCACGTTTATGTCAGAGCTGCAGATATCTGCCAGAGTGAGTGCGTTGCCCTCGGCGTCCGAATCTATAGGGTCGCTTATCGACACTTCTGTTAACTGGTGCTTTATCTTGCGGAAATACATCTTGATCTGATTAGCAATAGTTACGCTGAGGAAACATTTGTTGGATCGGGTGGAACACTGAAATTCCGCATAACCAAGCGGTTTGTACAGTATAAGTATCCCTTGGACACCGAGCTGGCAGGGAAGAGCGTCTCCGAGATTGAGCAGCTCCCATTGAATATGCAGCTCAGGTACTACCGTCTGCGTGCGAGTATGACGATAGACGAAGCAGCAGTTTTGGCACACATTGACCGCTGTACGCTTATCAATTACGAGCAGGGGAGGACTAAGCGGATGAAGCAGCGGACAGTTGAGCGACTTTTGGAAATATATAAAATCCAAAATGACTATCTGTGTAGATAATCATATTTTGGTTATATTATGTTAGAGGAAATAGTATTTTTGTAGATATTTGTTGAAATATAGGTTACAGTATGTTATAATCTTATTAGTGTAATGTATAAATATAGTTTCTGAGCAGGAGATATAAGTTATGAGTGGAAATTTATATAAGTTTATATCAACTATATTTGAGGAATATGCTAAAGCCAAAAATCAAGTTTTTTCAGGTCATCCTTTAGGTTCTTTTTTCAGAAATGATGTTCCTCAGTTGATCTATGATACCGGTTTGGTGGATAGAAGCAAGTACTTGATTACAGGAAGTGTAGGCCAGGGAAACTGGGCGACTATTCCTTGGGTGTGTATATTTGATCGAAGAATCACTACTTCTGCTACTAAAGGAGTGTACATTGTTTATTTGTTATCCAAGGATACAAATACACTGTATCTTACTTTAAATCAGGGTTGTACGGATATTAGACAAAGTCATAGCAAACGAGAAACTATTGATATAATGCGCCAAAAGGCCGCTGAAGTGGTTCGGAATATTGATGCGCATGGTTTCTTGTCGGATGAAGAGCCTTTCCTTGGAGATGAATTAACTCAATTAGCTGAATTCTATCAAAAAGGAATAATACTATACAAAGCATACACCAAAAATTCGATTCCGGATGAGCGTGAATTATGTTCGGATTTAAAACGTATGCTTGAAGCATATGAAGAATATGTTTCTTATGAAAGCCGTAATACAATTTTGAGCCCTACGAAGACTCAACATGATCTTGGCACATTTGACTCTTGGGAAATCATTGATGAAATTACTGCAATTAAACATTGTGACAAATCATTCTTTGAATATAACGGTTCGGGTGTTCCGAAAAGTATCTGCTGGTTTTTTGATGCTGATGAAATCAATGCAGGGCAGTCAAAAACAATTAAGCTCTTGTATGGTGGCAGTGAATATGTTGGCCGTGTGTCTAATGATTCAACTGATCGTCGTGTACGTGTTTTTTGGAACACAGAACTTGGTAATTTGTTTAATGTACATAAAAGTTATGATGTAATTGCCATATTTAAAAAAGTAACCGAAGGCACTTATGAAGTAAGTATTGAAAGTGGTGAGAATGAAATGACGATCAAATCAAAAATAGCAGCAATTAAAACATATATTGCTGCAAAAGGCTTCAATTACGAAGGTAATTTGATTGAGAATTTCTATCTCAGCCTTAAATCAAAGCCGTTTGTGATTCTCGCTGGTACATCTGGTACAGGAAAAACACGACTAGTCAAGTTGTTCGCAGAGGCTATCGGTGCAAAGATGAAACTAGTCCCTGTACGACCTGATTGGTCTGATTCATCTGATCTTTTCGGACATACTGATTTGTCGGGTAAATTTCAGCCTGGAGCAATTATAGACTTTATTAAGCAAGCAGAGTGGGATAGAGAAACACCTTATTTCCTTTGCCTTGATGAGATGAATCTTGCCCGTGTTGAATATTATCTCAGCGACTTTTTGTCAGTTATTGAAACCCGTGACCGAAAAACAAACGGAGCAATTGAGACAGATCCATTAGTCGATGCGGAATATTATAAGGATCCAGAAGCTATGTCAAAATATGGCCGTGTATTTATTCCGGATAATTTGTACATCATCGGTACTGTAAATATGGATGAAACAACATTCCCTTTCAGTAAAAAGGTTCTCGACCGTGCAAATACAATTGAGTTTTCGTTTGTAAATCTTATGGCAAAAGCTGCATCTGACGAAGCGGGAATGCCGCAGAAACTGGATAATTCCTTCGTTAAGACTGAGTATTTATACCTGAGTGATTGTGAGGATAGTGCTTGGATTGATAATGTTTGCTTTAATCTTGAAGAACTGAATCAAATCCTTGTAAAAGCAAATTTGCATGTTGGTTATCGTGTGCGCGATGAGATTTGTTTCTATATGTTAAACAATAAGAAAGCAGCTCTTATTACTGATGATGAAGCGTTCGATAACGAAATTATGCAGAAGATTCTTCCTAGAATTCAGGGTAGTAGTTCTGCTATAAAAGTGGTTCTTTCTGAATTATTTATCAAGTGCGCAGGCGATTATACAGGTTTTGCTGGAGTATCTGCGTTTGAACAGATGAATTCTTATATGGAGCAGAAAGATTGCAGATATCCCAATACTGTGAGAAAGATTGTCTTTATGATGAGGAGATACGAAGAAGATGGATTCACGTCTTACTGGCTCTGATAAATTATTAGAGATTCAATCTGGCAATATATACGTTGTTATTAAGAGCAAAAATCCCCATCCGAATTTGATAAATAAAAACATTCTCGAGCAACCTAGTGTTTTACGGATCACTGGTATGAATGTAAACAGTGTTAAAATATTCGGAGAGGATAAGTATACTGCTGGTAACGGCGCAATTGGCACGTCTGTTCATAATATTTATACAACTCCTTTGTTTTTTGAACAGACTGATTATGAAATTGTAATTAAGAGCACTGACGGAAGATCTGTTTCGCTTTGGCATGAGAATTATTCTGTCAGAGATAGGATCAGTCCTGTAACTGATAAGGATGACTTAATAAGCGGTATTGTGAATTTTGGCAGCAGTGCTGGTTTCTCTGATTTTGAGATTTCACATGATGGTAAGAAGAGCCTTGTGGTTCGTATCGAAGTGTTTCCATCAAAAATCACATATAAGGATGACTATCAGGATATGCTGCAGGATATCTCTAATGAGATTTGTGGTGCTGTCCTTGATTTTATGAGGAATACTTACCAGGAGTTTTCAATAGGTGCAACTCAAAGTACTGTACCCGCTCTGTTTTTTGAGATTATCAAAAGGATATTTGATAAATTACAGAATTCTGTCAATACAATCATTGCTGCACCGCATCATAAACTGTACGTGGAGCATACGATTGTACCATTTCATCAGGTAAAAAAGATTGATAAACACACTATAAAATGGTTGCAGAAGCATCCCAATAATGTTGTGCCGATGCAGCATGGGATTTCTGCAGTTAAGGCTCCAACTGTGAAAAAGCAGGTTACATATAATACAGTTGAAAATCAGTTTACTAAGTTTATTTTGACATCAACTCTAAAAAAGCTAAAGGATTTCAATGAACGTTATGTGCGTTCTACAAGAAGACCTGAACCTGCCGTCCTTTCTAATATAGGCAGGATGGTTAGTGTTCTGAATAAGCAGGTGAACACAACTTTTTTACGGGACGTTGATGATTATAAAGCAACACAAAGTATGTCTCTAGTATTTGAGATGGCACCTGGTTACCGTGAATTGTACAAGTATTATCTTATGCTACAGCGTGGACTATCGGTACATGGTGACGTTTTCAGAATGTCACTCAAGGATACAGCACAGCTTTATGAATATTGGTGCTTTATTAAGCTTGTTTCCTTAATGAAGAAAAACTACAAACTTATGTCTTCTGATGTGATTAAGGTTGATAATACCGGCGTTACAATCACTTTGGTGAAGGGTAAAAAGTCTGAAGTTAAATTCGTTAATCCACGAACCGGTGAAATGATTACTCTTTCCTATAATCCTGGCGAACAAAACACACAGACTGTTAATCAGAGGCCCGATAATGTTTTGACGCTTGAAAAGAGAGGTACAGATGTGCCTTATAAGTATGTTTTTGACGCGAAATATCGTATCGAGAACAATCCGTCTGATCCTTATTATCCAGATAGTAACTACGGTCCCAAGGTCGATGATATCAATACTAT
>JAZKZL010000353.1:0-31476 GCA_045612645.1 Oscillospiraceae bacterium | reverse complement strand
AATATAAAACTCCTCCGCAAACTATCAAATTTGCGGAGGATAATTTCTGGGCTTGATGAAATAGATTTCAAATTATAACGGGTAGCCACCCGCGAAAGTGAAGCGGTTTTTGCAAAGCAAAAACGGATTGCCATAAGGACAATCCGAACTGAGCTTTTGCTAGTTAAAAAGGCATCCCAAATGGGATGCCTTTTTAAACTCTGTATTACTCATTAAGTAAAGAAATGTCACAAATACTGTTATCGTAAATAGCGAGGGGATATTATATCATCAACTTGAATTAGGTCTTTACGTGAACATCTGAAAATAAAACAGGTCTTATCTTTAAGATCTTTTACGTCATCAGCTGCTACATAGTATATATTACCATTATTTACAACTGATATCACCTCAATATTTCCCACGAACAAATTTGTATCAACAGTATTGCATAATAATAATTCCCTGCCAGTAGTTTCACATATAATACGGTTTTGCTCTATAGCATCGTCAGACAAATCAAATGCAAGACCGAAAAGAAGTATTTTGCATTCATATATCTTACCTACTTGCATAAACCAAAAATCCTTCTGATCTTCATGGCGCAGGTCCGAATCATCAAAACACTGCTCAATCATTCCCGTTGAACAGTTCTCTAATCTGACATATCTGGTCATTAGCGCTTCTGATGCAGACAGCAATTTGAACACATAATCACCTCCTCATGCGATTCGTTAATGTAATAATTCCAATTTCGATATGGTTGCATCGCACTTTTACATCATTCACTTTTCTATTAAATTAGCCTCTGTGTTAACAGAGATACATTTGTTTAATTTTAACGAAATAGATTTTTGCCGAACTATAATCGGGCAGCCACCTGCGAAAGCGAAGCGGTTTTGCGAATCAAAACCACCAGTTGAACTGGTGGTTTGCTCTCGCCCTTCAAGGGCGTATTACCGGCTTGTGCCTGAAGGCACATTGAAAGTCTGGCAACCGCAACTCATTCACTAGCAGCCGCTCAAGCGGCTGTTATTTTTGCTTATGTATTCTTGCTACCCGTAAACGGGTCAACATACTCTTTCAGTGTTATTTGATCGTTTGCTATGTCCTCTTGCAGCTGATTTCGGATATATTCTTCTATCTTCTGCTTGTTTTTGCCTACCGTATCCACATAGTACCCTCTACACCAAAAGTGCCGATTGCCATATTTGTATTTCAGATTTGCATGTCTGTCAAATATCATCAGTGAGCTTTTTCCTTTCAGATATCCCATGAATTGCGATACACTTAAATTCGGCGGTATCTCCACCAACATGTGTATATGGTCTGGGCAAGCCTCTACTTCTATGATATTTACCTTTTTCTGTTCACACAGCATTCGCAGTATCTTTCCTATGTCTGCCTTTATCTGTCCGTATATTACTTGCCTGCGATATTTTGGTGCAAACACTATATGATACTTGCAATTCCACTTCGAATGTGATAAACTATGATTGTCATTCATGACATTGTCCTCCTTTGATTTCTGCTGCGGTCGCCAAAACCGTGTGTCGTGGGTTCAAGTCCTACTGCCCCTGCCATAGTCTAAAACCGCATTCCTAAACGGATTGCGGTCTTTTTCTGTTTGTGGGAAAACTATGCACAATGCACGATTTGCTCACAGTTTGTTCACACCAGTATGAATTATCGCTGTAAATGCTATCAAACAGAACGGCACTCCACATGAAAAGGAGTGCCGCTTTTTTGTTTATTCAGCCTTTGGAAATGCTTGTGCCTTTGTGTTCGGGCCAGTAGTGAGAATGATATCTAATGCCTCAGCAGCTGCTTCATCAGCAGATTGGATAGCATGAGTGTATATATTTCCAGTTGTAGAAACATTCGAATGTCCTAAACGTTTGGATACCGTTTTGATTGGTGTGCCGTTAGCTATCATCAAAGTAGCGTTGGTATGTCTAAGACTGTGTATCGAGCAGCTAGGGAGATTGTGGCGCTGGATGAAATGATGAAACCAAGCTGTTATTGTATCGGGGTTGATCGGTGTTCCGTCCCATGTGGTAAATAGTCGATTGGTATCATGCCAAGCAGAGCCAAGCTCCCGTTTGCGTTCGTCTTGCCATGCCTTGTAATCCTTTAGTAAGCGCACGGCGCTTGCTGAGATCCTGATCACTCGCTTTGACATTTCGTTTTTGGGTTCATCCTCAAATACTCCCTTATCAGGGATATAAAGGGAGCTGCGCTGTATATGCATGCATTCGGTTATAAAGTTGATATCTCGCCACTCTAAGCCGCACAGTTCACCTCGCCTGATGCCTGTGAATAACAATAGCTGAACTATTACGCTGTACTGGTATGGCTCGTTCTGTACAGCCTCTAGAAGCTTCTTAGCTTGTATATCATCGAGATATCGTGCTTCTTTGCGTTTGGCTTTTGGCGGCTCGGTACGCTGGCAGGGATTTGAATATATCAGCTGCCATTGCACTGCCTTTGTCAATATAGTCGATAAAAGCCTATGGTAGTGCAATATTGTAGTATCGGACAGTGTTTTATCATCGTTGGCAATGAACAGATCTAGAACATCATATCCTAAATAAGCGGCAATCTTTTCAGCATTTTCTTGGCGGATATTATTGCCGTTCATTGCACTGCGCACAGTGCTTGCTGCCACGCCTGCACCCCTTCCCAAGCTTTCCTTTGATAGCTTCAGATCCTCAATGATCTTGTTAAGCTCAGGCGTGGGGGTGTATTTAATGTCCTCTCTGATGCCGCTTTCACGCAGATTATCATAAAACGTGTAAAGGTGATGCGGCTGAATCTCACCGAGCTTCATATTACCGAAAAAGGCGTTGATTCGCTTCAGCAGTCCTTTGTATCGTGACAGCGTTGTTGCTTTTAGCTGTGTTTCTGCGTGATCGCTCATCCATAGATCAACGAAAGCGGCAAAGCGGATGTTATTATCAAGTATTCGCCCGGTGCGGCATTGCTCCTCGAACAGTACAGCTTGCCGCTGAGCTTCCTTTTCTGCCTGCTTTGGTGTGAGGTTCGGCGGCGGTGTCCATGTCTGACTTTTCATTATTCGCTTGCCTGTGCCATCAAAGCCGCATGATACACGGAATAGGTATGTGCTGCCACGCTTGGTTACGCTTGCCATGTTGTTACCCCCCGTTTCATTATATAGTAACTATGATAATTCTTCAGGGAAATCTATAAACATATCATAAACCTTGATATCATCACAGTATTTTTCTCTTAGACTACATATTATACTTTCTTGGATTTTAAACCTTATATACGCTTTGAAAATCGGATCCAGTTCCGAAAACACTCTCTTAATAAATCGGTTATTGTCTATTGTTGTTTCAAATAGCGGTAGTATTTCTGCTGAATCTTCAGAAGTTGGCTGTATCATTGTAGCCTCGAATACTTCAGCTTCAATAATAAGTTTGTCACCTGCTTTTTTCAGATGTATATCTGCATCTAATTCACAACTTCTACTCATACCGCTGAAAGCGACATCTATTGTTATTGTTGCGAGTAATGGAGATAATGAACACGAAAACTCGAAATCATATTTTGTAAATATCAATAGCCTTTCGATACCTATAGCAAAATATTTACAAAGAGTATTTATTGTTTCAAGCTGTATTCCTTGAAATGAATTATTCTTTAATGCAGTTAATGTTGTTCGTGAAATCCCTGTGTCATTGGATACTTCCAATATACTTGTTTTTTTATCAGCAATAAGTGATTCAAGATTGCATAAAATCATAGCTCCTGCCCTCCTTGTAAAGTAATTGTACACTACATTGAACAGTTTGTCAAGAGGGTTATGCAAAAACACTTGACTTTTTGCAAAAAATATGATACAATATGTTCAGACTACAAAGCAATATGTTCAAACAAAACATAGAGGGGGGAGGGATAGAAATGATAGCAGAAAATAACCTTAAGAGGCTTTTATTTGAAAAGGATATGAACATATCAACACTGTCACGTGCAACGCATATTTCACGTAGCACTCTGACGGATATCCTTAAAGGTCGCAAGACCAATATCACGTTTGCGAAAGCAAGTGTAATATGTGAATGTTTAGGCTGTTCAATGGATGAACTGTTTCCTAAATTCAAGAGCGCATAAAAAAGAGCCGCCTGACGTGCGCCAACACGCCAAGCGGCAAGAGCAATCCCACCACAATAACCACATTGAAAGTATGAAAAGCTCCGCATATATTATACCACATTTGCGGCGGCTTTTCAACAGATAGGAGAAAAATATGTATTCTAACGATTTTCCCACCACTGAAAACCGCCGCTTTACTGCGCCCGAATTTAAGCCGCCTCGCATGGAAACCATGCAGAAAACCGCCGAACTCTTTGGGGTATCCTACTACTTTGTTCGCAAGATGGCTCTAAGCGGCAAGATCAATGCTGTTCGTGTTGCAGGACGTATTCTCGTAAACTGTGACAAATTCGCTGAATTTCTCAACACTGCTACGCTCCCTACACTGGATGAGCCGCCTGCTACATCTAAGGGCATTCGTCAACTGCCAAGCATCACTAGGAATAATCGCTCTAGATTGGGGGCGTAATATGATGCCGATACGTGTAAATGACTATTCAGATGCTTGTTATGCTTGGGCGGATGATCTATACGCCATGCTTGAAGCAGGCGCAGAGGTGGAAACCAATTGCAAGGATCTCGCACAGGGGATGGCCGAACTGTTCCCCAACTCCGTAATACACTATAAGCCCAAAGGGCCGAAACGTAAGCGCAAGAAGCGCAAAAAGAGACGTAAATAAACGCTGTTGAGCGGCAAGGCTGTAAAATGCTTTGCCGCTGCTTTATAGGCAATTATACGGACAAAAAAAGCGTGGTAATCCACGCTTGACGGGCTTGTAATGAGTATTAATAATTCGACCAAAAAGGTGTAATATATGCAGAGAATAAGAGAAAAGAAATGCGAATGCAGAAACGGCTATACAGAGGTAGGTATATATCATCACAGCGGAGACAATCTGCACAATCTTCCAAGAGCCGAAAGAAAAAAGGTCACTATTCCCAAACAAAAGAAACTCAATGATGAAAACAGCCGCCGAGCTATGCGGTTAATGATACATAATAATTTCGATAAAGATGATTACTGGATATCTCCGACCTATAACAATGATTCCTTACCCTGTGATAATAAAGCGGCAATAGAGGAGCTTCGGCGCTATATTCGCAGGCTCAGAGCCTTATACAAGAAGAACGGCTATGAGCTTAAATATCTGTATGTGACGGAGAACGGTGGACAAAACGGGCGTGTACATCATCATATACTGGTTAATAATGTCGGTATATCCCGTGATATGCTTGAAGATCTATGGGAGCATGGCTACTCCAATATTAAGAGGCTGCAGCCTGATCCTGACGGTACGTTCAACGAGCTTGCCGATTATCTGCACAAGAGTGCGGGAAATGCTGAAAAGCATTCCCGTGTATGGAACTGCTCCCGAAACCTGCACCGTCCGATCGAACGCACCAGTGATAATGCTGTAAGCGGCAAGCAGCTCAACAGGCTGGTTGAAGCCAAGCGCAATGACGAGCTTAAAACAGCAGTAGAGCGATTATACAAGGGCTATACAGTGATAGAGGCTTATGTATCAATAAACGAGGTCACAGGCTTGCCATACGCTCATTTGAAGCTTATGAGAAAGGCGGATAATGGGCGGCTGAGCGGAAACTATAACAATGCCATACCATTACAGCGAAAACAGGGCGCATAACCGTGTTTTGCAATCGAGTGCAAATATAGGCTTGCCGCTGCAGGCGTATTATAAATATAACTTGTTATGCTTATAAAATCATAAGCACTATCGGGAGATTTGGGAGTCCCTAAAGAGGTTATTTACCCATTTTACACACCTTAAAAAGAATGCTATTCTTCATTTTCTGAGTCCCTACAAAGAGATATCGGCACTTTCGGCAGCCTTAAAAAGGAGATTTAGAGATTTTAGAGGCCCTAAAAAGGGATGTATCGATGTATCACCCGATTTGTAATGCCTTAAAAAAGGGGGATTGTCAGATTTGTCAGTCCATAAAAAGAACATCCTAACATTTCTAACACCCTAAAAAAGGGAGATTGTAAAAAAACTTGCTTGAATAGCCGCTGATAATTGCTTGTAATAGCGGCAAGTACCGATAGTTAAACTCTCTTGCATATACCAATAAGCGGTTTGTAAGCTCTCACAGGCATACAAAGAAGCGGAGCTGTTACACTCCGCCGCTTGCTGTATTGTCATGCTGAAGGCTTTCGTTCTGCATTATCAGCAGTACGAGCGGCTTTTTCTGTACCGCTTGCCGCTGCCTGTATTACCGTTATATTCTCGCTTTGCCGTTCAGCGGCAAGGCTGTTTGCTATGCGTGTAAGGTATTCAAGTTCGGTCATAATGTATCCTTTCAGTTAATGTTCTGAATAGCCGCATTCATCGAGCATTTCAAGATTATGATATGTTGCTGCTCTCATAAAGCCCTCATAATAAAGGTATGTAATAAAAGCTTTATCGTCTATATGGTATACGTTAAATTCTTTGCCACCTAACGATATGTTTTCACAGACACGGTCAACAGCATTATTACCCAAAAGCTCTCGGGCGCGTTTTGACGCAACAGCATTGCCTTTACTGATAAACACGGATTCTCTGTCAAAAAGGGTTCTTACGTCACGTTCCTGCAATAAGTCAACAATTAGCGGCAATTGTACGTTGTTTTTGGCTTTATTCATTACTATATTCCTTTCTGCGTTGATTTACGCTGTTGCTTTAGAGCTGTTTCCTGACTGGCTCTTTGCTATTGCAAATGCCTCATTAGCTATTTCGCCGATCTGCTTTGCCATATCATGGGCGGATAAGCTCAATGATGAAAATAGGTCGAAAAGCTCTGTTAAAGTCATTCCGTTATCATCTTCGGCGGCTACTGCCAATAGGTCAAAAAACTGTGCAAATGCTTTAGCGCGGTTGGTTATATCCTCTAATTCTGTACATCTCATAACGATATTTCTCCTTTACATCTTGACATTCAGCGGCAAGCGTGGTACAATATCCTTGACATTCGGCGGTTGCACCACGCATCCGCTCAGGGTATTAGCCTTTACAGTTCGCAGCTGTAAGGGCTTTTGCTTTTATACTGATAATTCTACATTCAATCCATAAGTAAGGCGATAATCTGCACCGCCTGTAATGGCTTTGAATGTGCTGTGGATCTCCTTGCCTTTATCCAGCAGGGGAGCGATAGCAGCGGCAAGCTGTCTGTTCAGGTAGCCCATGACCGCCGAGCCTTTCCCTCTGACTGCTGCCACGATCTGAACAGCGTTGCTATCGTAAGCGTTGCCGCTTTCCCTGTTCAGTGTGATGGTAATATCTTCGGGAGCGTACCGGGAGAGCCTAGCAAGCAGCTTCTGCCTGTTGCCATGTGTAACGCCTGCGGTCTTGGTCTCGATCCTGCGTAGCTTGACCGTCACCCACGCTCTTACCATTGCCGCTGATCTGCTCATGCCCTGTTTTACAAGGTGGTTGGCGATCGTCATAACCTTTGATTTCATGCTTTGTAGTTCCTTTCGGTTTATTTGCTCTCTTGAGCTTGATTATATTATAACATATCGTACCCGATATATCAAGCGGCAAAGTCAACAAATATGTCCCCGATATATTGTTGAAAATGTATATTGTACCCGATAGCGATTTGTGATATAATATAAGTGTAGAAAGTAGGTGATACTATGCCAGCAAGCAAGGCTCAGCAAAAGGCAGTAGCCAAATATATGAAGAATAACTATGATGAAATAAAGATACGCATTAATAAAGGCTCAAAAACGACCCTACAAGAAGCAGCAAAGAATAAAGGGGAAAGTATCAACGGATACATCAAAAACGCAATACAGAGCCGTTACAAAGCCGATACAGGCGAGGATATAGAGTTGTAAAGGAGTGTAATACCAATGCCAGAGTTAAGCAGATTTTTTGGAATGGTAATCAAAATGATATACATGGATAATTCGCAGCATAATAAGCCGCATTTTCATGTATACTATGGTGACTATGAAGCATCCGTTGGAATTGACGGTGAACTGCTTGCAGGCTCTATGCCTGTAAAGCAGCTGAAGATCATACAGGCGTGGGCGGTAATCCATGAGGATGAATTGTACAGGGCTTGGAATATGGCTGTAAAGGGTGAGCCTTTCGGCAAGATCGAGCCATTGAAGTGAGGTGAGCTTATGTATATTATTGACGGAATCGCATACGCAGGTGAACAGCAAAAGCCTATCAGAGTAAAGGCGGTGCGACCTCTGACAGATTACAGGCTGTTGGTGTCTTTCACCAGTGACGAAAAGAGAGTATTCGACTTTGCGCCCCTGCTTGATATGCCTTGCTATCAGGCATTACGGGAAAAAGATGTATTTGATAGGGTATACGTTGATTGCGGCACACTTTGTTGGAATGACGGCGACATCGACATAGCTCCCGAAACTGTCTATGAGGAGAGTGTAGAGTACACAAATGCTGAAACAGCGTAAAGGCGGTCGATTGAAATGATTTGCTTCTTTTGCAAAAGAACTATGAAAGAAAGCACGACCATCCACACTGTAGAACTTAAAAACTGCATTGTGGTAATCAAGAATGTGCCCTGCCACAAGTGCGACCAGTGCGGCGAGGTGGTAATCAATGCAGAGGTTGCCGCTCGTATCGAGCAGATCGTGGCAGGCTTTGAAAAGGCGCTGACGGAAATTGCCGTTGTGAACTACTCGGCAGCATAATGCATCAGAATGCTCACAACGCTCTATAAGCCGTGTTATGTGTTTGGATGTGAGTTTATCTATAAACAATATAAAAACACAATACAGCGTATTTTCAGCGAAAATAAAGTGCAATAAATAAGCGGCAAGCCGCTCCGTTTGTGGAGATAGCTTGCCGCTTTCTGCTTATTCCTTGATCTCGCCGCTGTGGTCTGTTACCAGCCATGACAGCGGTACTTTCAGAGCCTGCGCCGCTAAGGCGAGCTGTTCCAGTGTCCATGTGCGAGGCATGCGCTTCTTCAGCTTGAATGTGCTTTCGTTCATTCCGATTTTCTTTGCAACATCCTTGCCTGTATTGACTCCGAACAGAGTGCAGGCTCGGCTTTCGATGTTGCGCTGTACTATCTCGGTCGCAGCTGAGACGGGAGAGGGCTTGAGCTTTGGCATAAGATACCTCCTTTCACTTTGAGATATCTTATAATACCATTTTATCGGCTGTTTTCAGTGCAAAACCCGATAAAACCTGAGATTTTTTACATAATAACAGTCAAACTTCTTTAAAGGTTTGTTTTGCAATCAATTGCAACGCTGTTCTGAATGGCTTATGTCGTTTATCAGAGCGGCAAGAGCGAACGCATCCCCCCTACCCCCGAATGCTCTCAAAGTGTCCGCTTTTGACATCGTACACCCACCAAAATACATAAAAAATTCCCGAAACGGAAAATCTGAAGTAGAGGGCTGCATAAAAAGACGGTCAATATTTGCTGTATATCAGATTGAGCAAAGCCGCATCCTCTACCGATGAACTGCGGGATGAGGCAAACGCCTCAATTCCTTTATGATAACCATAGGTATATAAGCCTCGTCTTGGTGCATATTCATCACCATATACCCTGCGGAGCTGCACACCGATCTTGCCGCTACGGAAATGTCGCAAGGCCTTGCCCTCGAGCTTGCGCACTATCGCAGGGGTAAGCTTCAGACGTTCAGCAGCTTGAGCGAGCTTGCACCCATCAAAATATATTGCCTGTATTACTTGCCGCTGATCTTCGGGGAGCGTTTCAATTGCATTATAGAGTGTGCTATAATAAGCGTTGTTCTCGATATCTTCGAATGCTTGTGCCGCTGTATTGTCCGCCATGGTGTCGGCTAGTGTAAGCTCGGCGCCGTCCTTATCTGTTCCGATAGGCTGTTCAAGGCTCATTGTCGCAGCGTGATTAAGAGCATCATTCTTGCCGCTGTATAAGCCCCGTATTATGTGCTTTAAGGCGTAATTAAGGTATGTGGTGAACTTATACCCCTTATCAGGGTTGTACCACCTGACAGCGGCAAGCATGGCAGAATAGCATTCCTGCTTGATGTCTTGCACTTCATAGCCATAGCGGCACAGTGTATCGGAAAAGGCATAGTAATACCGTTCCGCCTTGATAAAAAGCAAGGTCTGTACTTTCTCCCACAGCACCGGGAGAAGTTCGTCATTATCGCCCTGTTGGATAAACTCTGCAAGCACCTCATTTGTCATTGACAGCAAGCCCCTTTCGATATATAATTAAAGCAATAGGGTTGCTCTGTGGGGCTGTCATGGCTTTGCAGGGCGTTTTTTATCTCTCTGAATATATTATATTACATTTATTGCACTGTTTCAAGCACGCTGTTTCTGTTATCTGTTGTTAACGTCAAGGAGCAAAATCTAGTGTGAACTTGTTCACAGTTTGTTCACACAAAAATGAAAAAACACCGCCAAAATTCGAAAAGTTTTGCAAACGCACAGTTGTAGAATGGCTCTATTAAAGCGATTTCGGCATAATTCTAAATAGCATGAAAAATGACGGTTACGCACTCCAAACCCGCTTCTATTATATCATAGGAGGACTCTTTTATCTAAAGATTTTTTATTCCACCGCTTCAAGCGGTGGTTTATTTTCGCTAAAGCTACAAAGCAAAATCGGTTTTCCTTAAGAGAAAACCGAAGCTGAACTTTTGCCAGTTAAAAAGGCATCCCGAATGGGATGCCTTTTTAAACTCTGGTGCAGGTGAAGGGACTTGAACCCCCACGACCTTGCGATCACTAGCACCTGAAGCTAGCGCGTCTGCCGATTCCGCCACACCTGCATATTTAACTGTCATTTCTGACAACGTATACATTTTATCACGTTATGTTTGTTTTGTCAATAGGTTTTTGAAATTTTTTTGATAAATTTTTAAATTTCTTGACGTACAATGACGATAGTAGTATAATTAAAATGTAATTTATCAGGAAAGGCGGCTCAAAATGAAACGATTTGTGAAGTCAACATGGATATTCTATCCTTTGATACTTGCTGCACTGATGTACTTCCTGCTTCCGTTTTTCCCGACATTTACGGAATACGCAATATCCCGCGGACTTTTCAAGATAGTAACTGTCCCTGTGGGCTTTGTCACCTCACTGCTTCCCTTCTCGATCACTGAGCTGCTAGTGATCCTTGCATTGCCGCTGGTAATATTTCTGATAGTTCTGCTCGTGCTGAAAATGCGGAAAAGCACCTCAAAAAAGAAAACCGCAGTAAAAGCAGGACGTTTTCTATGCGGCTTTCTCTCCTTTGCACTGCTGATGTATATGATCTGTCATGGCGCGAATTTCTACCGATACAGCACTGCACAGCTTATGGGACTGGATACATCACAGAAAACTCCCGAGCAGCTGCTGGCGGTGTGTATGTATCTCGGAGAAAAGGCTGCGGAGCTTCGTGAGGAGCTGCCCACAGACGAAAACGGCGTGACCGTCGTCCTGCCCGAGGATATCTACACTGAGCTTGAACGCGCTTCGAACGGATATGAGCCGCTGGTGGAGGCTTATCCCTGGCTGTGGACCAGCGTAAGCCGCCAGAAGCCTGTACAGCTCTCCTATTACTGGTCTTATACGGGAATTGTCGGAATGTACTTTCCATTCTTTGCTGAATGCAACGTCAACATCGAACAGCCCGACTATTCCATCCCGTTTACAGCAGCACACGAATCTGCTCATTCCCGTGGAATTGCCTTTGAGGATGAGTGTAATTTCTACGCATTTCTCTCCTGCATAAACAGCGAGTACCCCGAATACCGCTACTCGGGATATATGGACGCATTCATGCGCTGCTCCAATGCACTGTATGATTACGATATAGAAATGTGGGCAGAGGCGCAGTCCGTTGTGACTGAGGGAATGAAAGCCGATTTCTACGCAAGCAACAAATACATATATAAATTCTCAACGCAGGTGATCGAAGGTCCCGGTGATATCGAGGTAAATCTCTGGGATGTGGCAGGAGACTTCAACAACACGTTCCTTGAGGTTCAGGGCATAGAGGACGGCTCCCTCAGCTACGACAGAGTAACTGAGCTTATACTTGCATATTACTATACTGATCTTACAGAATAAAACGAGGCACACAATGATAGGAACTATCGTAAATACAGGCACTATACTTCTCGGCTCACTGCTGGGCGGTCTGCTAAAAAAAGGAATAAAGGACAAATACCGTGACGCGCTTTATAATGCCATGGGGCTTGCCGCTATCGGAATCGGTGTCAACTCCATCTGCACCAATATGCCTAAAAGCGTATACCCAGTGCTTTTTATCGTAAGTCTTGCACTGGGAAGCCTGCTGGGCAACATCATAGATCTTGACGGAAAATTCAACGGCGTGGTGGGAAAGTTCTCAAAATCAAACCTGGGACAGGGTCTTTCAACAGGAATACTTATGTTCTGCATCGGAACATTATCCATCCTAGGCCCCATAAACGCACGCCTGAACGGCGATCACACATACCTTTTCACTAACGCAACGCTGGACCTTGTAACATCCATGGCTCTTGCCTCCACCTACGGTTTCGGAATGATGGCCGCGGCGCCTGTGCTGTTTCTGTGGCAAGGTACGATATTCCTTTGTGCAGGTTGGCTGGAGCCTGTCCTCAGCGGCGGACTTATGACTGAAATAACGCTGGTAGGAGGGTTCCTTATAGCAGCATCGGGAATATCTATACTCGGTCTCAAGGATATGAAGACGATAAATATGCTTCCTGCGCTGTTTGTGCCTCCGATATGGTTCGCCTTGAAAGCTTTATTGGGATTTTAATATCAAACATTTATAATTTAATCAATTTTGTTTCACACTATTAACACAAATGGGGATTATACTTTAAGCATGACAACAAAGATCCTGTATCGAAAGGAAAATGATATATGTATAATAATAACATGAACAACAATCAGCATCAGGCTTTTTACCCTGTGCAGCCGACATATCAGCAGCCTGTTCAGCCGCAGATACAGCCTCAGCCTAAAAAGAAGCACAGTGCTATGAAAGTCCTGGCGCTTATTATGGCGGTGGTAGTTGTCGGAGGCGGTGCGGGATTCGGCGGATCCTATGTTGCGGCTAAGCTCGCAGGAAGCTCTATCACCTCCTCACAGGACGGCGGAACCTCTGCAGATGATCCCTCCTCGTCCGAGCAGAATGAGGACAAGGAAGAAAATAGCGATTCCCCAAAACCCGCCCCTGAGCTTAGCGGCGGCACAAAGCCTTCGCTGGATGAAATGCAGTCAGGTGCGTCAGTTTCCCACAAGATAACCGCAGAAACAGAATTCAGATCCGATGGCAGCTTTGCTTACACAAGAGACCTTGTATCCGCAGTGCGTGATTCCATCGTATACATTGAGGTGTTCACCGACTATTACATGAACGCAAAGGAAGCCTACGGCGCAGGCAGCGGTATCATAATCTCCAGCGACGGATACATTATCACCAACGCCCACGTTGTAGACGACATGGACAGATTTGTCGTGCATGTTACCACAACAGATCCTATCGAGGGCACAGGCGTTGTGGACGAATATGAGGCTACACTCATAGGCAGCGACACCGATACGGACCTTGCTGTTATCAAAATCGAGGCTGACAATCTGCAGGCAGCTGTTCTGGGAAATTCCGATGAGCTGCACCTCGGCGATGATGTTGTAGTTATCGGCAACCCTATGGGACTTGAGACTTCTGTAACAAAGGGTATCGTTTCAGGTCTTAACAGACAGCTGTATTCAAGCGAACGTTCGCTTTCCAGCATACAGACTGACGCCGCCATCAACAGCGGTAATTCAGGCGGTGCGCTGTTCAACATGTACGGCGAGGTAGTCGGCGTCGTAAACGAAAAGCTGGTCAACAACTATGCTGAAAATGTAGGCTTTGCAATCACCATCAATGAGGCAAAGTACGTTATCGACGACCTCATCTCCATGGGATATGTAACAGGCAGACCTATCCTCGGCATCACCTGCCTTGAGGTAAGTGAATATGTTGCAGCTATCCAGGGAATGCACCCCGGTCTTTATGTTACAGAGATCAACAAGGAGCTTGCCGTTGCAAAGAGTGAGCTTGTAGTAGGCGACACCATCGTAGCTGTCGAAGGAACATCCGTTACCAGCGTGAGCGAGGTCAGCGAGATACTCCGTGATATGAAACCCGGTGACAAGGTAGAGGTCACCGTTGTAAGAGTAGACTCCATCGGACGTGACAAGGAAGTCAAGTTTGATATTGAACTTTCTGAGTATGACGGAAACTAATCGGCTGTCGATAACCCCACATCTGCTGCGTCAACCGTGTAACGGCAGGCACAAAGCCTAGCTGTTACACGGTTTTCTTGCATCTGCAGGCTTCTCAACAGCCTTGCAAAATACGTTGTAATCAATATTTTTATCCCCCTATTGAAGAAATCCATTTTTTGTGATACAATATAAGCATCAATTTATTTATACGAAAGGAATATACGCCATGACAGCTTTTACTACAGCAAATATACTCCTTCCGAAGCTCGGTGCAGAGGAAATGAACAAGTGGGCGGTAGTAGCCTGCGATCAGTACACCAGCGAGCCTGCTTACTGGGAAAAGACAGCAGATATCGCTGGAGATGCTCCCTCCGCACTGAAGCTCATCCTGCCTGAGGTGTATCTCGAAGCTGCTGACGCTGAGCAGCGCATTGCGGATATCAACCGCACCATGCAGGATTATCTCGCAAAGGGCATCTTCAACGAGTATGAGGATTGCCTGATACTCACCGTACGCACACAGGCTGACGGAAAGATGCGTACAGGTCTTGTAGGCGCTATCGACCTTGAACAGTACGACTACAACAAGGGCAGCACCTCTCAAGTGCGTGCTACAGAGGCTACCGTCGCATCCCGTATCCCTCCCAGAGTGAAGATACGCCGTGACGCAGCACTGGAGCTGCCCCACATTATGATACTCATCGATGATGTAAAAAAGACAGTTATCGAGCCGCTTGAAGCAAAACTCGATACTCTCGAAAAGCTGTATGATTTCGAGCTGATGCAGAACGGTGGCAGACTTGCGGGCTATCTTGTAAACGGCGATAATGCAAAAACTGTTTTTGCTGCACTGGATATGCTTGCAGACAAGGCTGATTTCAATAACCGCTACAGTCTGAGCGGTCAGGAAGTTCTGCTGTACGCTATGGGCGACGGCAACCATTCTCTTGCTACCGCAAAGGCTTGCTACGAGGAAAAGAAAGCGGCAGGCTCTCCTGATGCAGCACTTGCACGCTATGCACTGGCTGAGGTGGTAAACCTCCACAGCCCTGCACTGGAATTTGAGGCTATCCACCGTGTTATTGTGGATGTGGACACCGACAAGCTGATGGCTGATATGACCGAGGCTCTTGGTCTCGCAAAGGGTACAGAGGGCCAAAGCTTCACCGTTATTCTGAACGGCACTGAGGAAAACTACACTGTAACAAAGCCCACCGCAAACCTGACAGTCGGCAGCCTGCAGCAGTTCCTTGACGGATATCTTGCAGAGAACAAGGGTGTTATAGACTACATCCACGGTGATGATGTGGTAAGAAATCTTTCCTCTGCTGCAAACAGCATCGGTTTCCTGCTGCCCTCCATGACAAAGGCAGAGCTATTCCCCACGGTAATAAAAGACGGCGCCCTCCCGAGAAAGACCTTCAGTATGGGTCATGCACATGATAAGAGATTCTACTGTGAGGCAAGAAAGATCAGATAATGCGACGTTGTTGCGGTTTCGGAACAGTTCGCTATATAAATACGAGGTATTAATTATGAATATGGTAAAACTGGAGCGTATTACGGATATGCTCAAACAGCAGGTGGAATGGGGCATCGTAAAGGGTGCCGCTGCCTGTGTACTGAAGAACGGTCAGCCCATATACAAGGGCTGGTACGGAATGGCAGACGAAGCACGGAACATTAAGTGGTCGGAAGATACCATCGTACGCCTATACTCCATGACGAAGCCGATCACCGCTGCTGCGACAATGATACTGTTTGACCGTGGTCAGCTGGATCTGCAGGATAAGGTATCGTGGTATCTGGACGGTTTTAAGGATCAGAAGGTGTGGACGGAGGATGGTCTCGTTCCCGTGGAGCGTGAAGTCACCATCAAAAACCTGCTGGATATGACCTCGGGACTCTGCTATCCCGATGACTGGTTCCCTGCAGGCAAGGAGATGTCCAAGCTCTATACAAGGCTTGACGAGGAATACAAAGCAGGCAACCCCTCCGATACTCTCACCTACGCAAATCTCATAGGTCAGCAGCCTCTGGCATTCCAGCCGGGCGAAAAGTGGCTGTACGGCACAAGCGCGGATATCCTCGGTGCTGTTATTGAAGTAGTGTCCAAAAAGAAATTCGGCGATTTTCTGAGAGAAGAGCTTTTCGAGCCGCTGGGCATGGTGGATACTGATTTCTATGTTCCTGAGGAAAAGCTCTGCCGCTTTGCGGAGAACTATCAGCCTGAGGGCGATAAGCTCATTCCCTGCGAGTGGCAGCACTTGGGTCTTACATATCTCTGCCGCAAAAAGCCCGAGTTCGAGTCGGGCGGCGCAGGTCTCTGCTCCACGATGAACGACTACGCAGCTTTTGCTACGATGCTGCTCAATAAGGGCGTATACCACGGCAGACGCATCCTCAGCGAGAACGCTGTGCGCTATCTTACCTCTCCGCAGCTTACCGACAAGCAGCAGAGTCTCCTTGAATGGGACAGCATGATCGGCTATAACTACGGCAACCTCATGCGCATCTGCAAGGACGAACGTGACGGCGCAGGTATCAGCACCTACGCAGGAGAATATGGATGGGATGGATGGCTTGGCTGCTTCTTCGCAAACGACCCGAAGAACGGCTATACTTTCCTGTACTTCATTCAGAGGTGTGGAGGTCTCGGTCAGAAGCCTATCCGCATGATAAAGCAGATCGTTTACGGTGCGGAGGATTAACAGAATACTTTTAAGCCGCTCTGAAAAGGGCGGCTTTGTTGACTTTTCGTGGAAGATTTGATATAATGATGATCAAATGAATGATAAGGACGGTAATCATGAATAATATCATCAGAGTTGTTATTGCTGTATTGATAATCGCCATACTATCTGTTTGTATGACAGGTTGCTATTCATTTGAAGAATTACAAACAGAAGCCGAATATGAAAAACAAGCTAAAATAAATGCAGTGGAATATATCAAAGAAAAATACGGATTTGAGCCCAGAGTATTAAATGTGGACTGCCCCAAAAGTTTCAACTGGTTTGATGCGTACCCAAACAGTCAGGTATACGTAAAGATGAGATATGATAAAAAGACATTTTACACCTTGATCAAGGGAAGTAAAGTCACAACAGAGGGCAGAGACAATTATCAGTATGAAGAACTCAAAAGCGCATTAAAACAAAAGCTGAGCGATGCCACCAATATATCCATCGAAGAATTATCCGTTATCTACGGATATAATATAACTGACGATCCCACAAACGATAAAAACGGAATGATCTCTCCCTATTATAACGGAAATAATCTTCTTGAAGTTTTTAAAGATACACATCCATATGTTGTCGCATCTGTAATCGAACAGGATATCTCAAGTTTTCAGGCCGATATGATAAAGGATCAGACAGGCATAGGCAAAGCTATATTTGTGAATTACGACAACAAAAAGCATTATAACATATTCAAGCTGTCATATCTCAACATCATGCAGGATATCGAAGATGCTTTGATATATATTAACGATTACCGTATAATAGAGGACACTTCAGATCAGTACTATACAGAAGAAGATACTTCGGATCAATACTATCGCCCTAAAACAGCTGAATATGACGGAGTAATAATTGCAACCGTAGATGATTGCGAAAGCCTGTCATTAGAAAAAACAGAAATGGATCCCGCAGATAACTGGAGCGATCAAGGATTTAAACATCCCGTTAAGTTGTGTGATGCTTATGCTATCAATACAGATGCAGAAACAATACAGATATTCATACCTATCTCCGATGCAGTAAAGCTGAGTCCTCATTTCACCGATATAGCCATACAATACAACAACGAATATGATACACTGTGGGGCGATGTTACCGATGACTATAAGTATATAACCACTACAATACACTGCGATGGCAAAGAAAACATAAAGGTAACTGCAATGATCGATTTTTGGGAAATTTTCATATAGGTTATCGAATAAATCAACAAAGCCGCCCTTAAAAAGGCGGCTTTGTTGACTTTTCGGGTGAGAGTTGGTATAATTAGAGCATACCACACAAACCGATATCGAGGTGACCATATGATAGCATTCGGTAAAAATGACGCCATACAAGGATATGCGCCTTTCCTTATCAAAACCGAAGAAGGAGAAGATAACTGTGTCAAATTCACAGTAGCACTGGCTCAACGTGGCGAAAAAGGAACAGGCGACACTACTAATAACGAAGCTCTCAAGGATATTTTAGCTGCCTGCTATCCGTTATCACCAGATTACAACGAGGTTTACGAAATAACATTTGAAGGCTATATACTCCACCAGACAAGAAATGAATCCTATTGTTCGTGGGATGATTATGAAGTAAGAGAGGGTAAATATTTCATTGAATTTACAAGATCAAGATTGCTGACCTTACTATCTCAGATAGTGGATAATGGTTTGGTGGATGCTTTGGGTTCTCCCAATAAGGTCAAGCATTATGGTATATACTGTGAAAACCACATCATTGATATCATTTCGTGTTATGAACCTGAAATAAAGAAACTTGACAACATAGGAGGTACAAAATGACACTTATATTAGTAGCCGACAACGACTGGGCTATCGGCAAAAACGGCGATCTTCTCACCCGCCTGCCCGCAGATATGAAGCGTTTCCGTGAGATAACCACGGGTCACACCGTAGTTATGGGACGCAAGACCTACGAAAGCTTCCCGAAACGCCCTCTCCCCGACAGGGTGAATTGTGTTATCTCCCGCACGGAAAAGGCGATAGAGGGCGCAGAGGTGTTCGGCTCGATAGAGGAGTTTCTTGAATACGCAAAGGGCTTGCAGGATGAGATATTCGTAATCGGAGGCGGAGAGATCTATCGTCAGATGCTCCCCTACTGCGATAAGGCATACATCACCCGCGTTTATGAGAGTTTCGGCGGTGACACCTTCTTCACCGACATGGATGCTCTTGACGACTGGGAGATCGTTGAGACTTCCCCCATAATCGAAACAAACTGCCACAATATCCGCTTTATCAACTATGTGCGAAAGGATAAAGCATGACCCGTGAGGAATATCTAGAATACTGCCGCAATATGGGCGGAGTGACGGTCGACCAGCCATTTGACGAGGATTTCCGCACATGGGTGGCTCGTCATACGGACAGCCGCAAGTGGTTTGCACTGATATTTGATGTGCATGGCAGACCTGCCGTGAACCTGAAATGCGACCCGATGGAGGCGGATTTTCTCCGCAGTGTATACAAGGGCGTGACCGAAGCCTACCACATGAATAAAGTCCACTGGAACACCGTATATTTTGATTCGGACGTGCCTGACGAGGAGTTTATCCGCATGACCGAGAGCAGCTTTGCTCTCACCGATAAAAAGAAAAGGAAGAAATGATATGCCGTTTTCCCAGCAGTCGATAGACTTTTTATTCGAGAACCGCCTGCACGACAGCAAGCAGTGGTTCACCGATCACAAGGAAGAATACAACAGCCTGGTAAAAGAGCCGATGTCTAATCTTATACTTGACCTCGCTCCCACAATGATGAAGATAGATAAGCAGATAGTGTGCGACCCACGCCGCATCTCACGCATTTACCGTGACGCCCGTATGCATCCCGATTCTATCTTCCGCGATCACATATGGTATTCCTTCGGGCGCATGAAATCAGGCTACGATCCCCGACCTGAGTTCTATTTCTGCGTCGGTGCGGGAGGCATGGAGTTCGGCTGCGGATATTACTGCGCACGCCCTGCAACAATGGAGGCGGCACGAAAGCTCATTCTCAGCGGCGATGACAGCTTTAAGCAAGCGTTCCTCGCTGTGCAGAAGCAGAAGAGTTTTACGCTTTACGGCGAGCCATACAAACGTAATCATTACCCCGAACAGCCACCCGAGATCGGAAACTGGCTCAACCGCCGCAGTCTTGGACTTTCGGGAAACATCACCGATCCTGAGATAATGTTCACAGACAAGCTTTCTTCACACATCGCAAAGGAATTTAAGAAGATAGCGCCTGTGTATGAGTTTTATCTGAAATCCGAGGCGCTGGCTACTAATCCCGACGAACTGACTTAACGCTGATCCGCTCCGTATAAAATCGGGGCGGATCTTCTCTATACTCAACGAAGCGTTTACCTAATGGATAAAAAGCGTTGATTGACTTTTCCCGTACTGTGGATTATACTTGAATTACGGTACCGAAATAAACATTCAAGGAGAAAAATACCATGAATCTTACAATTGGCGAAAACATCAAGATAATGCGCCGCAAATGCGGATTTACACAGGAAGAGCTTGCATCCATGCTCTCCGTAACACCACAGGCTGTGTCCAAATGGGAGAACGGCAACGGCGCTCCCGATATATCCCAGTTGGTACCGCTTGCCCAGATATTCGGTATCACTACAGATTCTCTGCTCGGCGTTGTTTCTGCAACTTATGGCAACGCGCACACCGAAGCGGCTCTCAATCACGAAAAGCTGTTGATGTCCACATCGCAATCCAAAGCTGAAAGGCACCTCGCCGCTTACACATACTTCCGTGCGGAATCTGAAAAGGAGCCGACAAATTATGATATCATGAGAAAGTGCATCAACCATGGTGCGGATCTCAGCCGTTTTACAAATCTGAACGGCTTTCTTGCAGACAAGCCTGAGCTGCGTGAAGAAATATTCGCAGACTGCGAGCGCAAAAATCAGTGCATCTCCCGCTACTGCGAGGACAGGGATATTGTAGAAAAGTCGGATTTTGCCATGGCATGGGTATATATCCATACACAGAAATATGACAAAGCCAAGCAGCTTATAGATCGCCTGCCAAGCATTGAAAGCAACAACCTGAAAGAAACCATAATGACCAAATTCATCAAATTTCAGCACGGATTTGAAGCATCAAAGCCATATATCACAGCTAATATCAGTAGCCTTGTAAAAGTAACCGCAAAGGAATTCTATTACGATCTTGAGGACTATGCGTGGAGCGCTGATGCTACAGAAACGTTGGAGCTGTCAGAAAAACTGTTTGCCATCATGAACGCATACAAGGCTTTTGATGAACTCCATTCCGTCATTCTGGAGTGGGAAAACCATATCAGACGCTTCATGCCAAGATGCTACGCAAAACTGGGTGAATACGACAAGGCTGCGGAACAGCTGATGATCATTATCCATAACTGCAGGGATATCTTCAACGGTGAAGAAGCACTCGACCATGCCAGGGAAGAGATCAGTTTTGCAACGGAATATCTTGATGAATCCCACAAAGAAAGTCTTATGACCTGCGCAGATTATAAGCGAGCAATGGAGATCATCAACGGATAATATAATCAGGCTCACGAAATTATCGTGAGCCTGTATTATATTACGGTCTTTGAACACCTAACTGTATGAAATTATACTCCCTTGCAATAGCATCCCATGTGGGCGCTCCCACAACTCCAGTTACATCCAGTCCGAAAAGCTCCTGAAAACGGCGTACCGCCGCCTCGGTCTGCTCGCCGAAATAGCCTGTCACCTGTACGGCAGGGATATCCTGATAGTTCTGCCCTATCACGTTGAGATATGTCTGAAGCTCCCGTACATCGTCGTTTGCGAGACCCGGCGTGAGATTATATCCCGGATACAGCGCCGCCGCTCCCCTCTCATAACCCTCGGGCAGACCTGCAAGTATCTGATCGTATATCTGCTGAATAAGCTGCCATGTGCGGAAATCCACAATACCATCGGGATTTATACCATAATAACGCTCAAACGCCAGCACCTGCTGCTCGGTATCCGCTCCGAATACGCCTGTTGCATCCACAGAGGGAATCTCGGGATTGAAATACGCAATAACATTAAGATAATACTGCAACGAGCGTACAGGCTGACCGTAATCCCCACGCTGAAGCTGCTCGGGGAAGGGCAGCTCCACTTCGGGACGGGTAAGACCTTCACTGGTAAGCTCGGCAAGATTCTTCACAGCCGTAAAGATAAACTTGATCTGATACCATGTGGCTTTATTCACCACACCTGTCTGCGGAAGTCCGAAAACGCCTTGAAAAACCCGCACCGCCTCTGCCGTACTCTCGCCATACAATCCATTGGCAGGGGTTATCTTCGGAATGGCAGGGTAATTATTACCTATGCGGTTAAGCTCCACCTGAATAGTGCGCACCTCGTTTCCTGATGAGCCTATGCCAAATGGCGTACCCGGATATGACGGAATATACGGCTCTACAGGGGCATTGCGCACGATATTTATGTCGTCACCATAATAATATTGCAGTATCTCATAAGGTGTGTATCCCTGATTTGCAAGCGGCACCGTGCCCCACTGGGAGAGTCCCCTGCACGTCACAGTAGTGCCATTGCAGAACTGCGTAAAAAGCGGCTCAACGCTGCCCTGTCTCACCACATAGTTATTGAACACCTCATCAACTATGCGGCTGATGTTATCAAATACCTCCCTGCCGTTGACAAATGCCTGATCGTACTGTGTTGAGCTTGTGATATCGAAATCATAGCCTCGGCTCCTGTACCACTCAGTAAACACACGGTTGAGCGCAAAGGTAATCTGTGCATAGATATTCGCTCTCAGCGAAGCCTCCGGCCAAGTGGGATATATCTCACTGGAAGCAACATTCTTGATATAATCGGGAAAAGACAGCGTTACATTCGCAGCCGCAACATCGGGAGGTCCGAGATGCACGGTTATATTTTCGGGAATGGTTGGAACATCGTAACGCGCCATTATGCACCTCCGTTCAGATCAGGCTCCTGTTCGGTGATGACCTCAGTCTGCTGACCAAGTTCAGGAACCATAGCAACCTTTTGCAACGACAGAACTCCCTCAAATACAGGGATATCACGGATAAGCACGTCATTGTAGCCTACGGCGGAAACCTCAGCATTATAAAGAGCGTAAGGCTGAACGGAGCTGTCAGGGGTTTCAGAAAGCTCCTTAGGCGGAGCAGGCAAGGACATCACCTGCGTAAGTCCGCTGCTGTCCGTTGTCAGTGAATAAAACACGTGTTTTCTGCCGCCGATATCCTTTGAGACGACAACCCTTGCACCCGCCACAGGCAGCGCCGCCCGTGCTGTATATGTACGAAATCGCAGACTTCCACGGCGTTCATTGAGATCTGTATACTCCTGCAACGAGCTGTAATTCCGCTCTGTCGGGATATCGGGACGTTCACCCTGCTGCTCCAACGGCGCAATGTCATCGGGATCATTATCCTGCGGCTGATCCTCACTGAAATCTCTTTTCGCTAGCTTTTCGTCATCGTCCTCGCCACTCTGCGGAACATCGTCCAGCCGCTCAGCCTCCTCGGGAGTCACAGTGCTGACACCCTCGGTTTCCTGTTCCACAACATCCCCCGCTTTATCATACAGCTCTGCGAATACATCTCCAAAACTGTTCAGAACATCGTTGTCTGCTACAGTGCCGATTATCCGCGGCTCCCTGCGCGCAGACCCTGTCGGTTCGGAATACATCTCCTGCTGTATCGTTGTGTCAGTATCTATCTGCGCAGGTTCAGAAACGACTTGTACTTCGGGCTGATCTGGTATCTCAGCAGGCTCGTTTATCATCTCGGGAAACTCAAGCTGCGGTTTCGGGGCGACTACCGAACTTCTGCTGTACTCAATAAGCTCACGCTTGTATTTCTCAATAAGCTGCTTCATATCATCCATAGCGTTCTCCTTTTCATATACGCAAAAATCTGCGCTTAACTCCACTTTCGATGAATTATATGCGCAGATATCGCAATATATGCAAAAAGCTCCGGATCACTCCGGAGCTTTGATTAATAACTATTTAATTAGGAATAGCGTTTCTCGTACATATAGTCGTTTACGCCCTTAATGATAAATACGAACAGGATGCCTGCGCAAGCAACAAGGGAAACGATCAGCAGAACAGCGGTGATGATGTAGTTATAACCAACATAACCCTCAGTAGCAGCAACTCTTGCCGCTCTCTCGCCAAATACATTGAAGATATTGATGAAGTTGTTGGAGATAACCAGCAGATACATACCGAGTGTGCCGAACTTTGTAAAGCTGTAACCGCCCATCATTGCCAGAGCGAGGAACAATGTAGCTCCACCGTAAACGAAGAAGTACATATAGTCCATAGCACCAATGGGATATCCTGCATACATCTCTCTGTGCCAGAGTGTGTAAGCTGCAATAGTAAGTATGAAGCTGAGTACGATGGTTCCGGCGGAAATCAGCACTGCCTTTGCGGGCTTTGCATCATCTGCTGTAAACTTAAAGCTGAGCTTGCTCTTGATCTTGTTGAATGCCAGCAGAGCAACAACAGCCGAAGCAACAAAAGCAACGATCAGGAAGATAGTTGCGATCCACCATGCAGTGGTCATACCATTTCCCGCTGCAAACCAGTCGATAGCAGCCTGATCGCCCTGATTTCTCAGAGCCTTTGTGGGCATATATGTATTGAATATCCACAGAATCCTCTTTACTACTGCGAGGAGATTAGCGATAGTCATAGCGCCGCCGAAAGCTGCGTAGAAGTACATTGCCCTGTCAGCCTCACGGATGAACATGATAGCTGCAACCAGTGCAATAGCCAGCAGACCTGCGATGGTGTAGCCCTGTGCCAGAGCGGTATCGTTTGTCCAGCCAAGGAACAGAGACCAGTTAGCGCCGTATGCATACATAGCGAACTTTGTTGCGACGATAAGTACCATGAAAATGCCATAGAGAACAAAGCCAAACTTCATGCGCTTGTTCATAGCAGTAACCTGATCATCAGTCAACAGCATATCATCAATGTATTCATCATTGTTGATAAGGATGAAGAACAGGCAGAATGCAAGGCAGATGATCGCATCAACAACACCGAAGATCATGATGCTTCTGCGCATATTCGCAAAGGGAATAAGAAGAGCTGCAAGACCAACGATGTGCTTTGCACCGAATACCGCGATAAGATAAGTCTTAGCAAAGGAAAGACCCTTGAACATACAGAATGCAAGCAGCAGAGCGATTCCGGTAAAGATCAGATAAATGATTGCCATGTTAAGGATAGTATCAGACAGCGAAAGGATAATCTGATACTCTTCTTTTTCGGCATTGGATGCAAACAGCTTGCCGAAAAGCTTTACAGTACAGGTCATGCCCTGTGCATTGTAGTCGTCACACTTCTGGAAAACAGGATTGATATAAAGCGGTGCGAAAACGAAGAAATAAGAAACAATCGCCTCGATCAGGGAGAAAACAGCCACGCCAATGCCAATTGTCTTATTGGTGAGACCGAATCTTCCGGATTGCTGTGCGCTCATTGCAGATGTCATTAAGCAGTCCTCCTAAAATTGCACGGCAATTGCACAAACGTGCGCAAATCGCCAATATATACTTCATTACACATTATATCACAAGTAATCGTTTTTTTCAAGACGAAACCCGCAAATTGCCCCATGCGGTTTTGTACAAATTTGCAGCGAAATATTTGTGCATTTAGTATCTTGACATTACGTCCATAAAAACGATTACTTACTGTGGATAAGACCCTAAAGAGCATGTATAGAAGAACTCCACCACATCTCCCGTCGATAATATATACGCCCCCGCAGATACCGATGGACGCTCGCCGTTAATGCTGTACAGCCATCCGCTTTCACTGCCGCAGTCAAACTCATACAGACCACCGATGCCCTGAACATACTCGCCGAATGCACTTCCTGTGTGCTCAACCTGCAGCTGCTGCCCCTTTGCAGCCTCTATCAGCGCGTTGAATGCCGACGAGCCCTCAGGCACTGTAACGCTGCATGAAAGCATCGTTCCGTTTTCGGGAAGATACTGCGAAAGTTCATACGAAAGAGCTTCACTACAATCGGCAACAACTGTGACGTCTATTCCATCGCTCACGGACGGCGAGTAATATTCATCAGGCGTGCGGATATCCAGCAGGAACACTGCTGCGCCTGCTACGATCAGCAGCAAGGGAAGCAACATCAGCTTTTTCTTTCCTACAATAAGCAGAACAACCATTGCTACGACACCTGTGCCAAGCAGCACACTGCCGATAATATACCTTATTCCATCGCCTGTAAGCGTAGTCTCAGGCTTTGTCGGAATATCATCAGAAATATCACGGGTCTCCGATGTCTGAACAGCACTTAAAGCGCTCTGTTCCACTGTATCATGCGGTTCTTCCGATAACCCATACAATGCCCTGCCACCATTCAGAAGCTCCAGCGATGTGAGCGCCAGCAATGCCTGCATAGTTGCTATGCCGTCTGCATCGCTATCGGGAAGATGGGCATATCCGCCCTCTCTGCGGTAGGAAAGCATGGCATCCAGCGCTTTTTTGACCTGTGCATCTTCCCTGCCATATCCAAGTGCAGCAAATGCCGTTACAGCCTGAGCAGCGCTTTCGCAGTTCTCCACATTCATGCTGCTGTAACCGCCACTTTCCAGCTGCAGCGCTCTCAGACACTGCTCTGCCCTTTCAAGCGCCGCCGCAACTATTCCATTATCTCTGTGTGGCGCCAAAGCATATATAACCGATGAAGTCATGTCTGTATCCGCTGCGTTTCCTTTCAGCGAAAAACCACCGTCCGCTAACTGCTTATCAAGAAGATATGCCAACAGCGTTTCCGATGTGTTGAATGCATTCTCAGGCGCAGCAATCCCGCTGCAGTTTGCCGCAATAAGTCCCCAGACATAAGCGTTCATGCCCTGTCGATCAAGCTTATCGTTGTTGTAGACTGCGGCACAAATAAGCTCCTCGCTGCATCTTCCTGCGGCGGAAAGAATGATCGCCGCCCGCTGAAGATCCGTCGGCTTCACAAAGCGCTCGCTGCTCATCATGCTCTGAGCCGCGCTCTCTACCGAAGCAAGATATCCGTCTGCGCCCTCTGTACCGTATAAACGGATATAACAAAGCGCCGCCCAGTCGTTATCTCCGAATTCCAGATCATCGAAAAAGCTGCTTTTATCCTTAGTATATACATCAATTATCTCATCCACACCTGTAGCAGCTACGGAAAGAGCGGTCTGCACCGCTAAAAAGAACGCCATGCAGACCGACAGTATTATCCGAATATATCTTTTCATTTCTTCTTCGCCATCAGCATCACTGCACCAGCAAGAACTGCAGCGCCAAAAATTGCCGCAATGCCCTCAGCCCCCGTATCGGGAGACTGCTTATCATCTGCTGCAGGCACTTCCACAGCCTCAAAAGCCGCAGCAGCCGCATCGATATCCGCCTGTGACACTCCGAATGTTCCAAGCACCTCAATGGCATTATCGTATGCTGCGGAATCCTTGTTTGCCGCTGCAAGCTCGGCAAGCTCTGCCGTATTCACCATCTCTACCAGTGCGGGAGCGCCTCCCCAGGAAGAATTGTCTATGCCCAGATCACAGCCATAGCCATATACGCTGAAACGGAACACAACCACGTCTCCGTCCGCAGGCTCGTAGCCCGAAATGCCTACCTGCGCATACTCGCCGTTCAGGAACCAGCTCCAGCCTGATTCAGCAGTGTAATCATACGCCGCAAGATATCCGTCATTGTTCCTGCCGAACATTTCAGGGCAGACCTCTGCAACAGCTTCGGGGATCGCCGCGCCGTTATCAATATCCGCAAAGGCTTCGATATAGTTGCCGTAATCGCTCTCCGTCACCAGCACATCCGCCGCTCTCTGCACGATGTCGATACCGCAGTCTCCATCGTAGAAAGGCACAACAACAGGCTCCACCACAAGTCCCTGACCGATGGTGTTCTTATCTGCGTAGAATGTCACATAGCCCTCGGGCGTTTCCTCTGCGCAGACATTCACTGCGACAGCGCCCAGCACTGCCGCTGACAGCATAGCTGCCATGATCTTTTTGGTCGTTTTCATTTTTTGTTCCTCCGACAAATTTATTTTTTCAGCTTACAACAGCAGTGGCAGGTCTTCCGGCTTGGAATCAGGCACTATACAGTACCGCACGCTTCTGCCCAGCCTTCCCACGGGGTAACTCCCTCAGTGACCCGACCTTAGTCTTTGACAGAAACGCAGCTTCCTCACGGCAGCGGGGACTGCTGCGGATTTTCACCGCATTCCGTTTTGCCGCCTGTATCATAAACCTTAATAATTATACCTCATGCGGTGCATAATGTCAATAAAACGGCCGCAGAAAGTATACCTTCTGCGGCTGTAATTATGTATCAAATCTTTTCAGCAGTTCAGAGAGCTGCATTTCCCGCAACTCTGCCTGCTCAGCGCCTTTTCCTGCAGCTCCGATAAAATAACCGTTAAGTTCAAAAACACATATATCGGGAAGAATCGTGGTATCCGCTCCGCAAAGCTGCGTTGCAATGCCGATACCCGTACGTTTCAGAAAAGCCTCTTTCTTTACCCATATACGGATCACATCCTCCGGATTTTCGGCAAAGCGACGTTCGTTTTCACTAAGAACTCGGAAGCGGATGTTGTCGCTGACCTTTCTGTCCTTTCGCTCAATGTCGATACCTATCTCTCCATCTTCCGAAAACGCCGCGCAAACTACGCCTTTTGTGTGGGAAAGAGAAAACTGCAACTTTGTACCCTTAACATAAGGCTTGCCGTGCAGCCCCTTTTCAAAGACTATGCTGTTCATGGGAATGCCCGTTCTGCGGGATATCTCTGAACGCACCAAAAGTGCCGCCATCAGCGAAAGCACCTTGTTTTCATCGGAGCTTTTCTTCATCACGGAAGCCTGACGGCTCTTGCTTACGCAACGGAGATAGTTCTTCACATCAGAGAACTTCACACCCGTTGTATCAATAACGATAATATCCAAATCACGACCTCCAAGCCGTTATTCGCCCAGCAGATACCACTTACCGGAATACTCCACCATGGAGATATCAACAGTCTCTGTATAGGTTTCGGACGAAATCTTGATGGTTACCTCACAATCAGCGCTATAGAACTTATCTGCGCCGCTGTAATACTTATCCGCAATCACAGCCAGATCGCCATCAGGCTTCTGCGCAGAAAGCTCTGTCAGTTTTACATCAATGGACTTCACCTGCTGAGGATCTATACCCTTTTCGGCGAGCGCTTTATTATATTCTTTTGCGAACGTCTTGCAGTAATCTTCAAAGGATATGCCTGCGCTCTGCGTAAGCGCCTTATCAAGATCGCTTACATACTTCGCACTCATCACTGCCTTTATTGCGCTGTAAATATCAGACTTCTGTATCGCCTTGGTAAAAAAGCTGTCCAAACGCGTCTCCATCGCAGTGCGATCGATATACTTATCGAGCTTTGTACAGTTGTTTGTTCCCTTACAGGTAATATCCGCATTAGCGCCGACGGAAAGTTTTTTCGGTGTGCCTGTAATACTGCCCGCAGAATAAACGGTAGTTTTTCCGTTAAGAGTTACATTGGAATTCTTTGAGAAACGCAGTTCGCCATAGCACAGCAGATTCTTGCTCTTATACTGATACAATCTGCCTGTTACCGCCAATATACCACCGCTCTTAACATTCAGCTTGCCCTTGATGTAAAGCGAGCCCTTGCTGTTGACCCACAGCTTTGCGCCTTTCATAACGATAAGCGTCGTTCCCGAGGGAATTACAATCTTTTCCGATATCGTTACATTACTTGTTACGGCATAGGTCTTCCCTGCTTTCAGCTCGGTCTTTCCGTTCCATCTCACAGCAGAAGCCTCATATTCACGCATTACAGAAACAGTTGTTTCCTCTGCGCTGACCACAACACTCATACACGAAACCGTCAAAACTGCACTGAGGATCGCTGCAATTACCTTCTTCATAGCCATACCTCTCAATCTGCGGCAAAGCTGTCGCCGCTGTCTGATTTTCTCGCTGCCTTGAACAGCGGACTCTTCTTGGTTATTATCCTTTCCTCTATGCCGTGCTCTGTACAAAGGCGCAGAGTGATCTTACCGCTCTCTATCTTAGGATGACGGAGGATTCTAGCCTTTCCGTTACACTGCTCACGGGATACCGCAATAAAGCAGAATTTCTCATCCTCATACGGAGCGTCTCCGCCTTTCAGCTGCTTGTGGAGCTTTGTTCTTGCCACTCTCGCAGTGAAATGGCACCAGTCATCCTCAGGAAGAGGACACGCTCCGTTCATAGGACATGGCGCTGCTATATATCCACCCTCATCGATAAGCGTCTTTCTTGCCTCTTTCAGCTGAGAAAATCCCTCAGGCGTACCAGGCTCAACTATCAGCAGCAGCTTGTCCGCAGCCTTCCATAGTTTCAGAAGCGCCGCCTTGCGCGCTGAAGGCGTAAGCTCATTCAGGCAATAGGAAGATATCACAAGATCCGCATGCTCGGTTATACCCGCAGAGGATATATCTTTCTTTATCCACTGAGCGTCAATCCCACGCGCCTGCATCAGTTGCTTTCCGAGAGAGATCATGCCGTTCTCACGTTCAAGACAGGTAATATTGCCACAATCGGTAAGCATCTCTGCTGCGTGACTTGCCGCTCCTGTTCCCGCGCCGATATCCAGTATGGAGTTTATCTCGCCCTCCCAGCACTCGAATGTAAGCTCCAGTGCCTTGCTCACTGCACCAAAGGTTGCGGGCATTCTAACTGCGGCATAGGCCAGAGTATCCCTATCACTGCTGACAAGTATTTTTCCTGCCCCGCTCTCACTGCGGTAACGCTGAGATATCGCACCTGCGGAAGCGGTCATTGCCTTGATATCCTGCCCTGCCGCAAGCTGTTCTATTGCAAAACGAAGCTCTGACGGAAATTCCATCGGCATATCAGCTCCTTAAAAATAGTTATTTCTGATCTCCTTGGCCGCAAATCTGCCCTCCAACTGCTGACCGTTCTCCTTGGGATGAAGTCCGTCACGCAGATATCTGCCCTCGCCGTCAATGACCTCGAATTTCTCACAGATACCGCAATTGCTGTAGCAGTCTATCATCTGCACCGACATTCCCTGACATATTCTGCGCATGACCTCAAGCTGCCTGAGGGTCTTTGCGTTATGCTCGGGATTTGCCGTCTGCAGAGGAGTCAGCACAAAAATACGGCACTCGGGATAATGCTCCTGAATAGTCTGAATGCACCAACGCATAGCGCCTGCCTCTGTGAAGATATCGATATTTTCATCGTCAAGGCTCTTACCCATAAGCGCCTTTTCAGGATCACCAAAGCTGTCCTTGTCGTCATTCGTTCCCATTGCAAAAGCAAAGATATCAGGTGCAGGATACTCGCCGCTCTCCACCTC
>JAZKZL010000352.1:0-2178 GCA_045612645.1 Oscillospiraceae bacterium | reverse complement strand
ATTGCTCGTCAGTTTATTGATACACTGGAGGGAAGACCAGCCCTCGGAATGGAAATTTAAGGAGACTGTATGAAAAAGCTGATACCATTTTTACTTATAGGCTGCCTTATGCTTGCAGGCTGCGAGAAGGATGAGGAGAGTAGCTCGTCCTCTGTTCCCAGTGAGATAGTAGTATCCTCTGTACCGACTGAAACAGTGGAGGAGAATGTATTTCCCGTTGAGGTGTGCGGCGTGGAGATCGCAGATGCGGCAAAACGCGCGATCAGCCTTTCTCCCGCAGTTACGGAGATAATGGCAGAGCTTGGCTATACTGCAAAGCTGCGTGGAATCAGCAGCTATTGCGATTATCCGGAGCTTTCCCTGCAAACCGTCGGCAGCTCAGAGAATCCCGATATCGATGTTATACTTGGACTTTCTCCCGATGTGGTGTTCACGCTTTCGGGAATGTCCGAGCGTGATGTCTATGCGATAAACGCTGAGGGTGCGAAGGTGATATGTCTGCAGCCGCCCGTAAGCCTTGACGGCTACGAGAAACTTTACAGCGATATCGCCTCCGTTTTTGTGGGAGAAACACAGGGCAGAGTCGAGGGTGAAAAAGCGGTAAAGGCTCTTACATCTGCTGCTGAAAAAACGGATATAGGCAGTTTTATCTATGTAACCGATAAACTCACTGCCGCAGGAACAGGCACCTTTGAAAACGCAGTGCTTTCTCTCAGCGGCAGCAATGTATGCATAGACGAAGGCTATGCTGATATTATGACACTTTCTGAGTCTGATCCCGAGTATATCATAGCAAGCGATAATCTCACTCTGGATGATATTAATGGAGATGATACTCTTTCTGCCATGATATCAAACGGCTCAAAGGTGGTATTTGTTACAGCACAGCGTTTTGAGCGGCCTTCGGCACGAACTGCGGAGATATTCACACAGATAACAGAACAGCTGTCCGAGACAGCAGAATAAACAACAGGGAGCATTTCGGACATAGCTGAAATGCTCCCTGTTTGCTTTTACATCGGCGTTATGAGGTAGCCGTTTTCCTGCCAGTAGTCTATGACGTCGCTCAGTATAGCGGTATTTGTCTTTGAAACTGCGTGCAGAAGATATACAGCGCCGTTGTGTGTTCTTGATGTTATCTTTTCGTAAGCTGCGGATTTTTCGGGCTGGTCATTCACATCCCAGTCGGGATATGCAAAACTCCACAATACCGTGGTGTAGCCGAGACTTTTTGCACAGGCAAGCACCCGCTCGGAAAATTCTCCCATCGGAGGACGCATCACATACATCTCATAGCCGAAATTGTCGCTTATATAATCGTGCAGCAGTGAAAGCTCGGCGTACAGCTCATCGGGAGAGCATTCAGGCAGGGAGGGGTGGCTCCAGGTGTGGTTGCCGACTGTGTGACCCTCGTCTATCATGCGGCATATCAGTTCGGGGTTCTTCACCGCATAATCATATGTGACAAAAAACACAGCTTTAACGTCTTTATCCTTGAGAGTATCCAGTATCTCTGCTGTATATCCGTTTTCATAGCCCTCGTCAAAGGTCAGCCACAGGCGCTTTTCGTTCTCATCACCGATGAACAGAGCGCCCTTGTCGCCGTACTGCGCCTGAGCGGTTATAGCACCCAAAGGGCGATTAAGCGAGTCGGTCTCCACACCCATGCCGTAGGCTATCTTTTCCTCGCTGTAGTCATAGAGGAAGTCGTATTCCGTAGCCGCTGCCGCTGAGCATATCACCAGCGATGCGGCGAACAGTTCTTTCATATTTGTTGCTCCTTGCGTTTGTTTTCGCTATTATTTTCTGAAATGCCGCAGGGATTATTCCTTAAGAATTTTGTAAGAAATTTGTCGCATTTTTTATAAGAAATCCATGTTAAAATCAGTTCATACAAGAAAAAGGGGGAAAACAAATGTCTCAGCAAAAGGTCCTTGTCGTTGATGATGACAAGGAGATAGTCGCTGCAATATCAAAGCTGCTGCAGCTTGAGGGTATCTCTACTCTCTGCGCCTATAACGGTTCACAGGCAGTGGAGGTGCTCGAAAGCGAGGAGATACATCTTATCATCATCGATATTATGATGCCTGAAATGGATGGCATCTCTGCCACTATCAAGATAAGGGATGAGCGCAATATCCCGATAATCATGCTCTCTGCCAAAACGGAGGAGAGCGA
>JAZKZL010000351.1:0-8377 GCA_045612645.1 Oscillospiraceae bacterium | reverse complement strand
GGCAGCGAACGAAGCAGGTTTCCCTATGCAGAGGGAACATGCTCTGAATATCCGCAGCCTGCACAGAAAGTTTGCTATACCATATCTTCAGGGACTGTTCGGCGAGGATTTTGATTATGTCAGGATCCGCAACCGCCGCATGGAGCTTATGACAGAAGCTCTTGCGGTAAACGGTCTGGAACTGAAAAAAGGTGTGTGCGAGCTGCTGGATTTCCTCAAAGAGCAGGGCATATCTGCTGCAATTGCCACCGCCACCGATCTTGAACGAACAAAGGACTACCTTGGCAGGGTCGGCATCTTTGATCGTTTTGACAGGATAGTATGTGCAACGATGGTGGAATATGGCAAACCTAAGCCCGATATTTATCTTTATGCGGCTGAACAGCTGGGATTGGCTCCTTCGGAGTGCATGGCACTGGAGGATTCGCCGAATGGTGTGCGTTCCGCTGCAGCGGCAGGATGTGTAACAGTTATGGTTCCCGATCTGACACAGCCTGATGAGGAACTTAGAAAACTGATTTTTGCCAAGGCTGACAGCTTGCTGGATGTTCCCGAGATCATCCGCTGCATTTGAAATATGGCTATATTCATGACGACTGTTAGAGGTGCGGAGTAATTATGTTTGACGAAAATATCCAGAGTAAAACAGGCGGTACAGGGCCCCGAATGGAGAGACCTCCTGTTATAGATGGCCGTGTGGATCTTACATACGATAATTCGGGTATGCTGTGCAATCTTACGCTGTATGCTCCGATGAACGGCGGACGTCCTGTTACCATGGAACTTATTGCACAGGAACTGAAGAAAAAGGGCATAGTTGCTGGCATTGATGAGTTTGATATCCGTGATATGCTGGATAACCACGTTTATGAGCAGCCAGTGTGCATTGCAAGAGCTATTCCTGCTAAGCGCGGCATAAACGGCGTTGTTGAGTTTAAATATGAGAAGAAGCGTGTGGTGCAGCCTAAGTGCGATGAATTCGGTAACGCAGATTTCCGTGAGCTTGGCACTATTGTAAAGATACGCAAGGGAGATATTATCGCAGAGATCATACCACCCACTCCCGGAGAACCTGGTATGAATATCTTCGGCGAGGAGATTCCGCCTGAGGCGGGCAAGGCGGCAAGGCCTGTGGTTGGCAAGAATTCTGTTATTTCTGCGGATGGCAAGTATATTATTGCTGCGTGTGACGGACACATCACATACGGGGTGGGCTGTTTCAATGTTGAGGATACCGTAACTGTATTCAGTGATCTTGATATCTCGGTGGGAAATATCGATTTCTTCGGCGATGTCCATGTCAAGGGCAATGTAATGGAGGGTTTCTCCATTAAGGCGGGCAAGAACGTCCGTATCGATGGCAGCGTTTTCTCCTCGGAAATTACTGCGGGCGGTAATGTTACCGTAGTAAGCGGTATCATAAATTCCACTGTCAAGTGCGAGGGTAATGTCAGTGCAGGTTTCTGTCAGACTGCCAATATCAATGCAAAGGGCAGCGTGGAGTCTAAGGAGTTCGCGTTCTGCGAGGTGTTCTGCTACGGCGAACTGAAGGCGAAGGGCAACGGCAGCATCGTTGGCGGAAAGATCACCGCGATGCGTGATATCACAGCAGGAACGATCGGCTCTGAAAAATATACACAGACTCTTATCAATATCGGTGACGGCTCTGTAACCTTTGCCCGCAAGCGCAAGGCAGAGAGCGAGCTGGAGCAGTATGGTGAGCGATATGAAAGCGCTGTGAAGAATCTTGAATATCTGAAACACAAGAGGGTGCAGCAGGGCGGAGTGCTTACGGATGAACAGCAGCGTCAGGTCAAGCTAGAAACACAGAACAAGCTGTTCAGTACCATCAAGAAGAAGGAGTTGTCTATCCTTATTGCTCAGCTTGAAGAGGATATCAAGAACAAGGACGCTCTTTCGGCTACCTGTATGAGACTTTTCCCGGGCGCGCGTTTCTGCATAAACTTCCTGACACTGGATGTGACGGAGGTTTATGGCAAATCCAGAGTGACCATTATCGGCGATCAGCTGACGGTGGTTCCAAACTGATGGAGTAACAATGATTCCAAAAACACATATCTATACATACAGCGGCGTGAGCTTCTCGCCGCTGTCTCCTCGTACAGAGGATATTTCTCCTGTGGATATCGCTCATGCGCTTTCCTATATCTGCAGGGCAAACGGACATTTCACGGGCTTTTATTCTGTGGCGCAGCACAGCCTTTCCTGCGAGGAGGAGGCACGGCTGAGAGGGTATTCCGAGGATATCCGCCTTGCCTGTCTGCTGCATGATGCAAGCGAGGCTTTTATTTCAGACATTACTCGTCCCGTAAAGCGACAGCTTACAGAGTACAAGGTGATCGAGCAGCGCCTCCAGAGCGTGATATACAGCCGTTTCGGATTGGATCCTGCCGATGAGCGGAGGCTTAAAGCCGTGAAGGAGATAGATGATGCTATGCTGTATCACGAATTTCTCGCTCTGGGCGGACTAGCCCTTTACGATGAGGCTCCTGTGATACTCTCGACACCCGATTACAGCTTCGTTCCGTTTGAGGAAACAGAAAAACGATTTCTTGAAAAGCTTGATAAACTATATAAATAAAACAACGGAGGACAACAAATGACCGCTAAGGATATTCTATTTAATGACGGATGGCAGTTCTGCCTTACCGATATCGGCGCAGAACCTGCGCAGCTTTCCGAAAAAAAGTGGTATGACGTGGAGATACCTCATGACTGGCATATCGGAGATACGGCAAATCTCTATAAAACAGGCGAGGGCTGGTATAAGCGCCAACTAAGCGTTTCTGCTGAGCAGCTTTCAGGCAGAGTAATGCTGAATTTTGACGGCGTTTATATGGATTCCACGCTGTTTGTGAACGGCAAGGAGGCAGGCTCGTGGACATACGGTTACTCCGCTTTCGAGCATGATATCACCGATCATCTTCATGAGGGTGATAACGAGCTGCTCATGCGTGTGAGATATCAGGCACCCAACACAAGATGGTATGCAGGTGCGGGCATATTCCGCGATGTTACACTTAAACTGCGCCCTGCGACATATATCCGCACCAATGGCATCTATATCCACACCGAAAACACCGAGGGAAATATGTGGAACGTCGAGGTGGAGACTGATATCTGTGGCGAGGCTGCAGAGCTGCGCATGGTGCTTACAGTGTTGGATCCCGATGGCGATGGCATTGCGGCATTTGAGCAGAATGTGCAGTTCGGCGGCGATACAGAGGTGTTTGTGAACAGCTTTGATATTTCGTCTCCTGCGGTGTGGGATATCGGCAAGCCTGATCTGTATACTCTTGCAGTGGAGCTGTATAATGGCGATGAGCTGCTGCAGATAGAATATGTGAATTACGGATATCGCAAGCTGGAGTTCCTGCCTGAAAAGGGTCTTGTACTGAACGGCAGACAGACCAAGATGCACGGAGTTTGTATGCATCACGATCTCGGCGCACTGGGTGCGGCATATAATGAGGCGGCACTGCGCCGTCAGATGGAGATCATGCAGAGAATGGGTGTGAATGCTATCCGCACATCCCATAATATGCCCACAAAGCAGCTGCTGGATATCTGCGATGAGATGGGTCTGCTGGTGGATTGCGAGTCCTTTGATATGTGGGAGAATTCCAAGACGGAGTTTGATAATCACCGTTTCTTTGTTGAGCATGCAGAGCGTGATGTGCGCAGCTGGGTGGAGCGTGACAGAAATCATCCCTGCGTTATCATGTGGAGCATCGGTAACGAGATAAGCGATACCAACGATCTTCACGGTATCGAGATAACTCAGCGTCTGTATGATTATGTGCAGAAGTATGATCCAAAGCGCAATGCGTATGCCACTATCGGATCGAATTTCATGACCGGTGAGAATGCGCAGAAATGCTCCGATATCGTAAAGATCGCGGGCTACAATTACACCGAGCGCCTGTATAACGAGCATCACGAAAAGTATCCCGACTGGACTATCTACGGCAGTGAGACAGCTTCTGCGGTGCGCTCCAGAGGCATATATCTGTTCCCCTCCGATGCGCCGCTGCTGACGCACGAGAGCCTGCAGTGCAGTTCGCTGGATAACAGCGTTGTTGGCTGGGGCAGCTCCGCAATGAAGAGCTGGCGCCTTGACAGAGATCATGATTTCTGCGGCGGTCAGTTTATATGGACAGGCTTTGATTATATCGGCGAGCCTACTCCTTATTCTACAAAGAACAGCTATTTCGGTATAGTGGATACTGCAGGCTTTCCTAAGGATATCTACTATTTCTATCAGAGCGTTTGGACAGACGAGCCGATGATACATATAGCGCCCTCTTACTGGGATTTCAACGAGGGTGATTCTATCGATGTCATCATCTACAGCAATGCGCACACCGTGGAGCTTTTCCTCAATGGAAAGAGCATCGGAAAGCACGAGATGAATCTGCTTACAGATGAGCGTATGCGTGCGGAGTTCCGTGTTGCGTATGAAGCAGGCGAGCTTATCGCTAAGGGCTATGATGAAAGCGGCAAGCTGATCGTTTCCGAAAATCTCAGAACGCCCCAAGATCCTGCCGAGATAGTTGCAATTGCAGACAAGAGCGAGCTTGCGGCAGACGGCAGAGATATCGCATTCGTGGAGATATCCGTTGCGGATAAGAACGGCGTCCCTGTCGGCAATGCAAGAAACAGAATAAAGGTTGAAGTAAGCGGCGCAGGCCGTCTTGTGGGCCTCGATAACGGTGACAGTACCGATTACGACAGCTACAAGGGCGATAACCGCAGACTCTTCAGCGGAAAGCTGCTGGCTATGGTGGAGAGTACTCTTGACGAGGGAGATATCACGGTAAAGATAAGCTCCGAGGGTATCAACGGCGCAGAGATCACACTGACATCTGCAAAGCAGTGCGAGGTAGCAGGTGTTTCCGTAGTGACGGATAATGCATATCCTGTTGTAAAGACAGAGTATACCAATGAGATCCCTGTACGAAAGATAGTTCCACTCTGCGATGTCAAGGAGCTGAATGCGGAAAGAACATCGGCGCAGATAAACGTAAAACTGCTCCCTGTAAATGCTACTTATTCCGATATTACATGGAAATGTGTGCGTGACACAGGTGTAGAGGTGAACTTTGCCACAGTTGCATGGGAGGGCAATACTGCCACTGTTACCGCTATCGGTGACGGAAACTTCTTCGCAAGAGCGTTCGTTAACAACGGCGCTGATCAGCCGCAGGTGTGGGCGGATGTGCCTTTCACGGTGACAGGACTCGGCGCTGCTACCACCGATGCGTACAGCTTTATCTCCGCAAGCAAGCTGGACAGCAGCTCCGCAGATATCAATCTGGTTGAGGACGGCGCTGTCAGCGGCTTCCCTGGCAGAACAGTACTGACCTACAAGAACATAGACTTTGGCAGAACAGGCAGCGAGACCATGCTGTTGCATATCGGTACCTGCTTTGACGCGGATATTGAAGTGTGGAGCGGTGTTCCCGGTGAGGAAGGCGCATGCAGACTCGATACGGTTCGTTTTGATAACAATCAGCACTGGTGCGGCTTTGCGGGACAGACCTTTACAATTCCCAGACTTCAGGGTATTCACAATATCAGCATCGTTGCCTGTGCAGGTATAATCTTCGGCGGCTTTGAGTTCGTTGAGGTTGACCGTGCATTCGATGTGAACTACACAGGCGAGAGCGACAGTATTTACGGCGATGATTACAAGCTGAACGGCAAGTATGTTGAGAGCATCGGCAACAATGTTATCATTAATTATGACGCGCTTGATTTTGGCGAGGCGGGAGCTTCTGCTATCACCATCTGCGGTTATACATCCAATCCTACCAATGCGGTGCAGCTGAGATATACTCCCGCGGGCGGAGATCAGACCAGTATGCTGCTGGAGTTCAAGAACTCCGATGGCATCAGCGAGCAGAGATTTGATATTCCGAAGCTTACAGGCGTGAATGATATCAGCTTTGTTTTCCTGCCCGGCTCCAAATTTGATTTTGAATGGTTCAGATTTGAATAAGTTCGTAAAGCGCCCTGCAACGCGGGGCGCTTTGCTATTTTGTGCTGTTACCATTTTGTAAGAAAATTGTAACTAAAATGTACTTGAATTTTGAGGTCACATTCTGTATAATATATGTAATGAGAACAATGTTTTCATAACATAGTAGAGATATGAAAAGGGAAAAGTATAAAGAAGCAAGTTCGGACATACGGCAAGAGGTGACGCAATGAAAAATAACATCCTGCTGATTCTGGCGGTGACTATGATAAGCATAGGCATCATCGTGGCTACTGTTCTCATCAGTGGCTCAGGAAGCGATAAAAACAAAGAGGAAAGCTCCTCTGATATAAGCGGACAGACTACCGCAGCTGATACTCTGCAGACAGTTGTGCAGCCAACGGAGGAAACTCCGCTTGCGGCATCGCCTGCAACCACGGAGCCTGCGGATATTTCTGCTCCCGCAGAGAGCATAGAAAGCTCTTACGACAGTGTGACGGCTGACAATATCGTTGCCACTGCTCATTCGCTTATCGGAATAGATTTCGCAGATGGCGGAGATACCCCCGAAGTCGGCTTTGACAATTCTGGATTCATCTATTACGTTCTTCGTGAAAACGGATATATCACCTGCCCGAGAGGGGTAAAAGCGCAGTCTGAGATGGGTGCAGCGCTCACGTTTGACGAGCTGCGCAAGGGGGATCTTGCATTCTTCTACGGCGAGGATAAGGCAACAGTTGCATTCGGTGGAATCTACTGCGGAGAGGGTATCATGATAGCCTGCCTTATGCCCGGTACACAGGTCAAGGAGATCAACATTACATCTTCTTACTATATCGAGCATTTTTGCAGAGGTATCAGCACCACATAAAATATTGAATATTGTTGACCGCATCCCACAGGGGTGCGGTTTTCCTATAATACGACATTGTATTTATTGACAACATTGCTTTGCGGTGGTATAATAAAAACAGCTTATTTCAATTGCTGCGCAATTGCGCTGTTTTTATTGAATGGCGGGGAGACAGTGTGACCGCTTGCGGTTATATATGAAAGGAAACTGAATGGCAGAAATAACGATAAATATGGAAAGCATGGAGCAGCTCCACGCTGTTTTCGGCGATCTTGACAGTAATGTGAATCTTATACAAAAGGCGTTTGGTGTTACGATATTCAGCCGTGGCTGCGATATAAAGATATCGGGTGAGGAGCCTGCTATTTCCCGTGCAGAAAAGGCTATGCAGTCGCTTTCCAAGCTGTATTTCAAGGGCGAGGCTCTGAATGAGCAGTCTGTCCGCTATGTGATATCCATGGTGAATGACGGCACCGAGAACGAGGTGGAGACGATGTCCTCCGACTGCGTATGCGCCAGCTATTCTGGAAAGCCGATAAAGCCCAAGACGCTCGGTCAGAAGAAATATTGCGATATGATAAGAAAGAACACAATCACTTTCGGTGTTGGCCCTGCAGGTACGGGTAAGACATATCTTGCGGTGGCACTGGCGGTGAGTGCGTTCAAGGCGCATGAGATACAGCGTATAATCCTGACACGTCCTGCTGTTGAGGCAGGTGAAAAGCTGGGGTTTCTCCCGGGCGATCTTCAGAACAAGGTGGATCCATATCTGCGTCCGCTTTACGATGCGCTGTTCGAGATGTTCGGGCAGGAGGCTTTTGCAAGGCTGCAGGAGCGTGGTGCGATAGAAGTCGCTCCGCTGGCGTATATGAGAGGACGCACTCTTGACGACAGCTTCATCATCCTTGATGAGGCACAGAACACCACCCGTGAGCAAATGAAGATGTTCCTGACCCGTCTCGGATTCAATAGTAAGATGGTCATTACAGGTGATATCACACAGATAGATCTTCCCGAAAGCACACGCTCCGGTCTGGTGGAGGCACTGAAGGTGCTGAAGAATGTGGATGATATTGCTCAGAACCGCTTCAGCGACAAGGATGTTGTGCGTCACAAGCTGGTGCAGGATATCGTAAAGGCTTACGAGAACTACAGCGGGCAGAATCAGCCGCCTAAAAAAGATTTCAACAGGAGATAAGATATGAAGATAGAGATTTTTCTGAGCGATGAGCAGGATAAGCTCTCTGCTCCCGAGGATATGGAACAGCTTATAGAAATGTGTACCCGTGCGGCTCTTGAAGAGGAGCAGATCGAAGAGGATGCGCAGGTTTCCGTAACACTGGTTGATAACGAGACCATCCGTGAGATAAACAACGAGCATCGTGGCATAGACAAGGCTACAGATGTGCTTTCGTTCCCCCTCGGTGATGAGGAGAGCTTTGATACAGACCCCGAAACCGGTGCGATACTTCTCGGTGATATCGTGATCTCCCTCGAGCGTGCAAAGGAGCAGGCAGAGGAGT
>JAZKZL010000350.1:0-5273 GCA_045612645.1 Oscillospiraceae bacterium | reverse complement strand
GGAGAATATAAGCCATAAGCAGTTGAAAAATAACCCATTCCTGTGCCGCCGAGGATATTTGCAAGCGGTATCTTGAAAATGGCGCCAACAATTTTTGTTACAGTCATTGCCGCAAAAAGCAATAATGTATTTCGTAAGTATATTTTATTCGTCATAATAAAACCTGTCCTTTCAGATATATTTTATTATGATCTCAGCTTTAATATGATAATGTAACCAAAATCCTGCAGCAACATATAATGAAGCGAACAACAAGTAATGAATATACATCTGCGAAAGGAGAATTTATATGGATTTTGAGCACAAAAAAGAACCCTATAAAAGAGTCGGATACGCATATATTCCGATTCAGAAGTTTGATAAAGTATATTCACCCAAAACTGCGCTAAAAGCAGGCACTATCTTTCCTGAACTTAATATCACGATAGACGAATATGAAAGGGGCTTGTACAATGGTAAATAACACTAATTATCGTCGCCCACATCCACAGAACGATAATGTACCTGCAAGGTCAGCAGCCAGTAAGACCGAACTGATGAATGCTATCATGGAAGCTGATTTCTTTGCGCAGGATCTGAAGCTTTATCTGAATACTCATCCTGATGACAAGCGCGCAATTGAGATGTACAGAGAGGCATGCAGACAATATAAGGCCTGTAAAGCAGCATTCGAAGACTGTTTCTGGCCGCTTACAGCTTGCAGTGCCGGAATGAACGATGATTGCTGGGATTGGCCGGAAGGCGTATGGCCTCCAAAGAGCCTGTAATTATGGAGGTGCGGTATGTTTATATTTGAAAAAAGAACACAGATCCCTGTAAACATCAGGAACAGGAATCCAAAGCTTGCAGGAATCATCCTTTGCCAGTATGGAGGACTATATCCCAAAAGGTTATATAATATCAATACAAATATTCGACGGAAACTTTACGTTCCGCCTTACTGAATGTAGCCGTCTTTATCATTCCTTTGAGCAGACGGTTTTTTTCTTCCTCCGAAACACCTCCTGACATGATAGTTTCGAGTACCTGAAGCTGTTTTTTGGAATACAGATCTTTGCTTTCGGGGGAGATTTCCGCATCTGAACTCTCAGCGGCAAGGCTTTGGAGCTTATCGATCTCAGCTGATATCCTAGCTTTGTTAGTCTTGTACTCCTCGAGGGTATCAATACCACTCTCATAAGCCTCTCTTATGCGCTCAAGCTTCAGTTCTGCCTTTGCAAGCTGTAAGGCAATAGCAGCAGCGTCTGAGCTTGGCTTCTTAGCATCTCCCCGAACCAATGAAAATGAACCGCTTTCAAGGTCGGACTTGATAGCAGAGTATAACATCATCTCAAGCATATCCATCTTGACAAAGTGCGACGTTTTGCAAGTTCCCTTTGCATAGCTTATACATTGCATATATCTTCCGTTGGCTCTTGCAAGTGTGGCACCACAAGCTGAGCAACGCACTATTCCAGACAGGGCATAGGCGGTAGGCGTGCTTTCTCTGCGATTCTTGGTATAATGATTTTTCTGTTCAATCAATCGTTTCTGAGTAGCTTCCCACAGTTCCTCGTCGATTATCGGCGGGTGAGATCCCTTTTCTATAATGCTGTCGGGATTGTTATAGTCCCGGCTGGTCTTACCTGTAGGGGTCCAACGCACATATCCGTGATATACAGGGTTATTGAGCCAGTATTCCACGGTTCGATTCTCTATGCCTCCGCCCCGGTTAGTTTTAACACCGATGCTGTTGAGCCATGTAGCAATCTTCTTGTGGCCCCAACCGTTCACATAACGCACGAATACCTCTTTGACGATCTCGGCCTGCTCCTCATAGATCACAAGCTGCTTGTTTTCAAGCTTGTAACCGAACGGGGCGATGGAGTTCCATTCACCGCGCTTTGCCTTTTCGGTCATTCCTCGCTTTACTTCCTCGCCGAGGTTAATGGAGTAATACTCGTCCATTGCTTCGATTATAGCCTCGGTGATAACGGACATCTTATCATCGCCGATATTTTCGCTGACGGACACAACCTCAATGCCGAGCTGCTTACGCAGCATAGACTTATATACGATACTGTCCTCTCTATTACGAGCAAATCGGCTGAATTTCCACACAAGGATCACATCAAAAGGCTTTGGCTTGCTCTTTGCCATAGCGATCATGCGCTGGAACTGTTGACGCTTTGCGGCTTTTCTTCCGCTTACGCCGTCCTCCTCGATGAAGATATTGCTTTCACTAAGGACCATATCATTGCGCTTGGCAAACTCCCGTATCTTCTCCAGCTGGCTGTCAGGGGAGTATTCCAGCTGATCGTCCGTTGATACACGGATATAACAAGCGGCAATTTTCATAGGATACCACCTTTCTTATTTATAAGTATGTACCGTCACTGACAAAGCGACGGTACACATTAAATTTTAACATCCAAAATCGATGACATTATTAGCATTAGAGCAAGACAGATCCACATTGAGTCCGCTTGCACTACGCATGGTAACATAACCGTATAAGCATACAGGAAGCTCTCTGTTATTTGCATAACGCTTATCAGGGCCACCGTTTTTATTTACATACTGCCAAGTGAAACTAACCACTTGAGCATCGGAAGCCAGAGGTTCATCCTCGATAAACTTTCCTTGTGCAGTTTCCATATTTATTGCATCATACGCAATTGCTCCGATTGATTTTCCTCTGAAAATGATAACTTTATCAGGGAGGATCAGCAGCTTCTCTTTCTTCAGCTCAAGGAAGAAAGGCTCAACATTGAGTTTAATATATTTGGGAAGCTTCGAGCAGGAATATTTGATTATTTCACGCTTTATTGCTGTTTTAGCGCCTGCATTGATCTTGCGATTATTCACATTAGCTTCTGATGTGATCTGCCACACCTTCTGACTAGTAAAAAAAGTTTGCCAAGCTAAGATGCGGTTTTCATGCTGATAGCGAGCTTCATCGTCAAGTTCATAATCTAGATTTACAGCAAGATCATTCTTAACAAGATACTTGCAGAAGATACCAAGAGCCAAAGCTACCACACCGATGATAGGATATTGAACACCACTCTTGACAGCAAGCATGAGAATTATACCAATAATAATGCATATCGTACCGATCCTGTTGACAGTCCGAGCGTTTTTGATTGCTTTTATGAGATCCTGCACATCTGCAGTCTGAAAGTTCTCGATAGAAGCACTCTCGACCTCAACAGCAGGATCTATACCATTGTTATTATATGTAGGGTTAGATTGATTTCCTTTTGGTGATGGACGCTTATTAGGATTATAAGACTCGGAATAGGAAAGTCCAGTTCCGGGAATGCCAACGGTCGTTGTGACTCTTCCATTCGGGCTATGCGTAATTCTTGCTCCCGGTACACCGAAGCTATATCCTATACCCGATTTGCTGACATTGATTCTAAAGAATTTGCCTACTCTTATGCTTTTTCTGTAACGAAAACCCACTGTAATTCCTCCTTTTGCAATCAATTGCACGTTTGCAGCCCTATTATGGCATCTTCTGTTATTTTCCCCTGCCCATAAGAGCAGGGGATATTTTTAATCTAATTTTTTACCGCAATACGGGCAGAAATGCTTCTCGTCCTCTTCCTTGCTTTCCTCAATCTGTTCGGAAAAACCTGCCGTAATGATACCTGTAGGTACCGCAACCAGACCTATTCCCAGCAAGGCAATTATTGAACTCAGCACCTTGCCCATGGGAGTGATCGGATATATGTCTCCATAGCCTACAGTGGTAAGTGTCGCAATTGCCCACCACAAGCCTGAAAGCGCATTATCGAACACTTCTGGTTGGACCTCGTGTTCAGCGTTATACATAAGTACAGAAGCAATTATCATGAGCAAGGCTACAACCAACATTGAAGATATCAACTGGCTCGCCTTCTGCTTGAATACAGCGGCAATAGTGGATAGTGCATGAGTATATCTGTTGACTTTGAACAATCTAAGCAGTCGGAATACACGGAATACTCTCAGCACCACCAGATTCACAGGGAACACAAAAGGCAGGTAGAAAGGGAGCAGCGCTAGAAGATCGACAATAGCTGCTGACGAAAAAACGTACTTCAGTCGTGCTTTCCCCGGTGTGAGATTAGGAAAATTGAGATCAGCCACCCATACTCTGATGATGTACTCTACCGTGAAAAATATTACAGAGATTGTTTCCGTGATTTCCATGACTGTGCGCAGCCCATCGGGCACATCAAATGTATCAGCTATGACTATAACAACATTTATTATAATCAAAGCAATTATGAAAATATCAACGAACTTGCTGACTATATCGCGATCGGTTGCAATCTCGATTATTTCATGTGCTCTCTTCTTAACCTTGACATACATGTTATTCTCCTTTGTTAATCTATACAATATCCGCAAGGGTCGTACCCCTTGCGTTCGGCTTCCTCAACTGTCATCTCAGACAAATTCTCCTTGTCAGCTATGTAATGACACCCATCTATGTGGTATTTCTCGCCGTACAGCGTTACATACACCGAGCTGCTCGCCACTGTATCGGATGATGAAGCAGCAGAGCGTTCATAGCCGACTATCCGTTCGGGATTTCGTGACAGTAATGATATACCTACAGATAAAGCAAGCACCACAAGGCAAGCAATAAGTATCACGATTGAAACAATATTGCGCTGTGACCTGATACCGAGCTGTTTGCATAGATCTTCTTGCAGCTGAGTTCTTGCTCTGCTGCAGGTGGGGGAGATCATTTCCTCAGCGAAAATATCAGCCTCACATTCCTGAACAGCTGACATTCCACCGCCCAAAGAGTGGTGTAGCACGATATGTCCCATCTCATGGCAGATACTGAATATCTTATCATTATAGTCGATATTGCCATCGTACAGAATGATGTGTTTGCCGTCTGCGCCGATAACAAAAGCCTTACATTTAGCAGTAAGATCATTAAGATGGCGGTTTTCGATAAAATCTTGCGCAGTGGCGTATGTTTCCAATATCCATCCGTTTCGGTGTGCGATTCCTTCAAGCGTCTCAATACTGATCGGCAATGATGAAACTGCATTATTCAGCAGAAATTTGTCAGCGATGTCGATGATGTAGTTTGTCTTGTGCATAGGGTATCCTCCAAAATAAAGTTTTTGTACTATTATCTTGGTATCAAAACCCCTTAAATGTCAATAGTTCTTAAACGTCACGATTTTAATACACTGCGAGCTGTCATTTTGGCAGCTCGTGTTTTTTTATCAGCGCCTGTACGTCGTTGTGTATCTTCTCCGCATCATCAGTCATTGTGGCGG
>JAZKZL010000349.1:0-1021 GCA_045612645.1 Oscillospiraceae bacterium | reverse complement strand
CACGTCATATCCGCCCGAACGCAGGTCACGGATAAGCTCCATACGCTCGATGGTATCCACATCGTGGTGCATATACCGCACCTTTATATCCGCCTTTTCTAGGTAAGCTGTGAGATCCTCCGCCATCTTCTTCGTGAGAGTAGTAACAAGAACACGCTCCTTCTTTGCGGTGCGTGTGTTTATCTCCGATATAAGATCCTCTATCTGACCCTCAGTAGGCTTTACGATCACCTCGGGGTCGAGCAGTCCCGTCGGACGGATGACCTGCTCAACTATCTGAGTGGAATGCTCCTTCTCAAAGTCGCCGGGGGTTGCCGAAACAAACACTACCTGTCCCACTTTATTGTAGAACTCATCAAAATTGAGCGGTCTGTTGTCATAAGCGGAGGGCAGACGGAAGCCGTAGTCTATCAGATTTTTCTTTCGTGCATGATCGCCGCCGAACATTCCTCTCACCTGCGGCAGAGTAACATGACTCTCATCCACCAGCAGCAGAAAATCCTCAGGGAAATGATCAATGAGCGTTATCGGTGTGGAGCCTGCAGGTCTGCCCTGCAGCACACGGGAGTAGTTCTCGATTCCCTTGCACATTCCTATCTCGCCAAGCATTTCCATATCATAACGGGTGCGCTGCTCGATACGCTGCGCCTCGATGAGCCTGTTCTGCTCGGTGAAGAACTTCACCTGCTGCTCCATCTCCTCAGTGATATCCTCCAGTGCACGGCGCAGATTATCCCTGCCCACGATGTAGTGAGACGCAGGAAATATCATAGCATGCACGAGCGTGGAGCGCACGTTTCCCGTCACCACATCGAACTCGCTGATGCGGTCTATCTCGTCACCGAAGAACTCCACACGGATGGCGGTCTCGTTGGTTGCGCCTGCGGGGAAGATCTCCACCACATCGCCCTTCACACGGAAACGGTTGCGCTGAAAAGCTATCTCGTTGCGCTCATACTGCATCTCCACAAGGCGTGCTATCACCTCGTCACGGTCTATCTCCTGCCCCTGACGGATTGAG
>JAZKZL010000348.1:0-2353 GCA_045612645.1 Oscillospiraceae bacterium | reverse complement strand
TGAAGATGTAATTGAGAGAAGCATAGCAAGAATACCGATGTATCAAACATTGGATACCATTATAATTGATACAAACGCAAAGGATGTGGCTGTGATTGCCAATGAGATTAAGCAGTTGTAATACTGACAAATTCCAATTTGCCAAACACCATATATCAAGCCGTACCCGTAAAAACGAGTGCGGCTTTTGTCATAAAATTACCCTTATCCTGCGTTTTTTCTTGTTTTTCACTCTTTTTATCTTGCGTTTTTCTGTATAACCTGTCAACCTCAGGTTGCGGAAAATCCGAAAAAGTCAAGCGTATCGTGGTTGAATGACGGCTTGTTCTGTGCTATAATCTTTTCGTAAGCTTACGATATCAATTTGAAAGGATGATAAATATGAGCTTTGGAAAAAATCTTCAGCATTTACGCAGAATTAACCGTAATATGACGCAGGAGACCATCGCTGAAAGACTTGACGTATCACGTCAGACTGTGTCAAAATGGGAGAACGATGAGTGTAAGCCCGAGATAGAAAAGGCAATAGAGCTTTGCAGTCTTTTTAACTGCTCTCTTGATAATCTTTTCAGAGATGACCTCGGCGCTTTTGATGAAGCGTACTCGGATCTGAGAGTTGAAACAGTACCTGCATTCCGCTATGTAGTATACACCGCCATAAGCACCAACCCCGAGGGTGACGCACTTGACAGGATATATAAGATCGCAAAGGAGCACGGAGTTGAGTCCCCTAAGGTCATCGGCTGGGATTTCCCGTATCTCTCTCAGGAGCAGATAAATGTGTACAATATGCATGGCTACACCGCCGCATGGGTACTGCCTGATGATCTCACCCCTGACGGTCTTGAGATCAAGGAGCAGAAAGCGCAGAAATATGCGGCTGTGCATATCGAAAGTCCGTTTGACAATCCGTTTGTGATAATTCCGAACGGCTATAAGGCTATCGACGAGTATATGAAGATAAACGGATTGAAGCACGTCTGGGAGGGCATTATCCCTTGCTTTGAAACAGATGGAGAGAGTATGGATATCTATATTGCGTGCGAATAATAGTTTAAAGCGGTCAGTTCTCCTGACCGTTTTGACTTTGCGGCTTGATTTTTTGCGGGAATGGTGGTACAATATAGACAGACTTATTTCAGGAGGTCGTGAGTATGGCACAGATGACACCCGAGCGTGCTGTGGATAACGCAATAGCCTCTACAAAAATGGAGGGCTTTAAAATCTCGGACGAGCAGCGTTCGCTGATGCTGAAAGTAGTACGTGGCGAAATAACGCTTGATGAGGCATTGAAGATAATCAACAGTGATGAATAAGGTTCGGTTAATATGGGATATAAATTAGGTACAATTCAGGAGGACTGCTATCCTGACACAAATGTTCTGATAAATAAACTGGGGATAACCGATGCGGAAGCTCTGGAAAAGAATGAATCGATGATAACAGGTATAAAGGCGGCACAGCTTATTATGCAGCCGCTAAAATCCGATTTCAGCTTCGATGACTACAAGGCACTGCACAGCTATCTGTTTTCTGACCTGTACGAATGGGCAGGCAGTGTCAGGAAGATAGATATGTCAAAGATGACTACTCGCTTCACCGCCTGCGACAGGATCGAGGAGCAGGGGCAGCGTATCTTCTCCCGTCTGCATTCAATGGACTATTTCAGAGGTCTTGCCAGGGCGGAGCTTGTGGCGGAGGTCGCTGACCTTTATCATACGTTGAATCTTCTGCACCCATTCCGAGAGGGCAACGGACGAACTCAGCGTGTGTTCTTCACTCAGCTGATACGGGCGGCAGGCTATGATATAGACTATTCCGAGCTGAACTCTGAGCTGCTGATGATAGGCAGTATTCAGGCGGCAAGCGGCGTAATGGATAATCTTGTGGCGTTTTTTGATGTGAATATAAAGTAACATCGGCGGAGCACATTCTCCGCCGATGTTTTCTATTCACTTGCATATCCCGTCTATCCACTCGAAAAGCTCCCCGAGGTCGTAATCGCCGCTGTGAGGAACGCCCCATGGCAGGAAGTGATCAACGCTCTTTCCATCGGCAATAAGGCACTGCGCAAGCATTGCGGATATTGCAAAGGAGGTGTCCCTGTCCGCCGCACCGTGGCGGATACGCCAGTGCTTTGCACAGCCGTCGTTTGCGGTGAAATTCATCGCATTCATCAGTGCAATCACATCGCTCGGGGAGGTGTGGTTACCGCTGCCGTCGGCTTTCGCACCGAACTCGGTGAAGTGCTTTTTGTCCGTTATCTCATCGCCAAAAAGCTGGTTTTCGGGCGTGTACATATCGGGGTTGTCAAAGGCGCAGGGTGCTTTCATTCGGGTGATGAAGCCGCAGT
>JAZKZL010000347.1:0-50164 GCA_045612645.1 Oscillospiraceae bacterium | reverse complement strand
GTATCCTCCTGCCGATTGTAGAGTTATATGCTACCATCTTAAACGCATGGTATTAAAGTATGGTATTACAATCCATTCTTTAGTATACTATATTAGCTAATAAAAGTCAATTATAATAGAGCAATATTGTTAAAATGGAATAACAATATCCTTTTGTATTTGTGCATTATGGCATTAAAACGCCCCCACATAATGTGAGGGCGTCACTTAATTAAGGATATCAGAATGTTGAGAAATAAAGTCCCGCAAACACGCCTGCTACGATTGCCATTACTGCTACAGCACCGAGGCACAGGAGTATGTGATTGAAGGTGTAGTATTTTTCTTCCTTCACCGGATGAGCTGCAGGCGGCGCAGAAATGTCGCCGTTAAAATTTGTAGGAGTAATTGGCGGAGCATATACAGGGGCAGCAGGCTGCGTGGATTGTTCCTGAACAGGAACTGCAGTTTCAGGCGCAGACATTGTTGCTTCGCTTGCGGCAGGTGCTGTTTGATCAACAGCGGCTGCCACGGGTTCTGTTACTTTAGCTACAGCATCCTCATTCTTGGCACCGCAGAAAGAGCAGAAAGCGCCGTGCTCGGTGAGTATATTTCCACACTGGTTACAATACATAGATAACATTCCTTTCGGTAATATAATAGACAGATTTTACTGTTTGTTGTTAAAGCCGCCGTTATTGCGGACATAATCAAAAAGATATTGCTGAGCAATTCCCTCAACGCCCCTTGTGCATTCAGGCAGACCGTCGGGATAAAATTCCGACATAAGGCGCTTCACCCAGACATCCTTTGGGAAAGCGTCGTGCTTAGCGAAACCAAAGAGCAGCACGCAGTCTGCAACTTTATCTCCAACGCCCACGATAAGCTTCAGCTTTTCCCTTGCTTCATCCAGCGGCAGGGCGGCTATTTCTGCAAAATCCACGATGCCGCTGTTTACTTTATCAACAGCATCGCATATGTATCGGGCGCGGAATCCTGCGCGCAGAGGCGCGAGATCCTCAGGCTGTACGCCTTTAAGCTGCTCTGCTGTCGGGAAAGAATATCCGCCGTTTATTTCAGAGCCAAAGCCCTCGCAAAGTCTCCCGATTATTCCCGATATGCGTGGGATGTTGTTGTTCTGGCTGATTATAAAACTTATCAGCGTCTCGAAAGGCTCCTGCCGCAGCAGACGTATTCCGCTTGAGGCTTTGCACGCAGCGGCAAGCGTCTTGTCTGTCGAAAGCCGTGTGATGACATTTCCGTAATCGGTAGAAAGATCAAAATAATCCTCCCACAGTGGGATATCTTCCTCGGCTATATCGTGGAGCGTTACGCAACCGTCTCCCTGTGATAATGAGATATATCTGCCGTGAGCAACGCCATGAAATCTTCCGTCCTCCCTTTCCTGCCAGCGGAAGCATTGTCCGCACAGGAAGGTGCGCTTTATATCGAAGTTGCTGTTTGTGATAGTGAAATCCATTATTTTTTTGCCAAACCCCTTGATTATTTATCTTAATTATAATACAATATAAATGTAAAATCAAGTAAGACGGCTGTAATTTCAGCAATTTATCACCTATTTTTCTGAAAAGGAAGGTTTACCGCCATGCGAGAAAGTATACTCACCATCCCGATAAACGAAGTGTTTGAGCCGAGAGAGGGCTGCCCTATCTGTGCCATGAGAAATACTGTGGAGCAGCATATTTCCGAATACATCATGGGCGCTGCGATGATGGAGCCTGATGTGCGCATTGAGACCAACCGTCTCGGATTCTGCCACACCCACTTCAATTCCCTGCTGAAACAGAATAACCGCCTTTCTTTGGGTCTCATGCTCAATACATATCTTGCCTCAGTAAGGAATAATGTATTCGAGAACAAGAGTATTTTCTTCACAAAGGGAGCAAAGGCAAAGAAGAGCAGCGAGATAGAGGAGACTTGCTTTGTTTGCAGCAAGGTGGACTGGGGCGTTGAGCATATGCTGGAAACAGTGTTCACTATGTTCAGGGATGATGCGAAGTTCCGCAATCTGTACTGCTCGCAGAAATATATCTGCATTCCACATTATAATCTGCTGATGTCCCATGTGCCGACAAAGCTCGGCAAGAACGATCAGAAACCGTTCATCGAGGCTACTGACCGTCTTATTGAGAACTACATCAAGGAACTGAACGATGATGTAAATGAGTTCTGTAACAGCTTTGATTACCGCAATGCAGGAAAGCTGCATAATGAGGATATGGAGCACGTTCGCAACTCGATAGAGCGTGCGATAGAATTCCTGACATCCCGCAAGCCTGATGTAAAATAACAGGCTGTCGATAATGCACCACTTGTTGCGTTAACAGCCTAACGGCAGGCACAAAGCCTAGCCGTCAGGCAATTTCCTTGCATCTGGCGCATTCTCGTTTGCCTTATTACTAACAATAAATTAGGATAATTATAAAGGACAAAAGATATGGATATTCTTGCAATAGAAAGCTCCTGCGATGAGACCGCTGCTGCGGTCATCCGTGACGGTAGGGAGATAATAAGCTCCGTTGTGGCAACACAGATCGAGGAGCATAAATTATACGGAGGAGTAGTGCCTGAGATAGCAAGCCGCCGCCACTGTGAGAGCATCATCGGCGTAGTGAATGAGGCTCTTGACAAGGCAGGAAAGACCGCTGCGGAGATAGACGCCATCGCTGTGACGTATGCGCCCGGACTTATCGGAGCGCTGCTTGTGGGTGTGAACTTCGCAAAGGGACTGGCGTTCTCACTGGATAAGCCGCTGATTCCCGTGCATCACATCCGTGGACATATAGCGGCAAACTACCTTGCACATAAGGAACTCGAGCCGCCGTATATCTGCCTTGTGGCATCGGGCGGACACAGCCACATTGTAAAGGTGAACAGCTACACTGATTTCGAGACCATCGGCAGAACGGTGGATGATGCGGCAGGCGAGGCATTCGATAAAGCGGCAAGAGCGATGGGATTCCCCTACCCCGGCGGAGTGCATATCGACAATGCAGCGAAGCTGGGAGACAGAAAGAAGTATACTCTTCCCCACCCCAAGACTGCTAATCCCTATGATTTCAGCTTTTCGGGTCTGAAAACGGCAGTGATAAATCTCATCCATAATGCAAAGCAAAAGGGCGAAGAGATAGATGTTAACAGCCTTGCGGCGTGCTTCCAGTACACCGTCAGCGATATACTCACCTCGAAGTTCATTCAGGCTGCAAAGGACAGCGGATATAAGACGATAGCCCTTGCAGGTGGCGTAGCGGCAAACAGCGGTCTGCGCTCCATGCTTGAGGAAAGAGCCGTAAAGAACGGCATGACTCTTTATGTGCCGCCGCTTTCCCTGTGCGGCGACAATGCGGCGATGATAGGCTGTCAGGGCTATTATGAGTATCTGGCAGGTCATATAGCAGGCACGGATCTCAATGCAGTGGCGACAATGAAGCTGGATAAGGTGACGTATTGAATCTGAAAGAGATTGTGATAAAGAAATATAAATTCGGTTTTGATATATCGGGCTTAGTTTTATTTCTGATAGTTATGATACCGAATTTCATTTGGTTTGCTGTTCCGGCTCCGAATGATATTCTGAGAGAGCCGTCCGTAACACCGATAATTGATGCAATAGGTTCAGCTTTTCAGGTGTTGTTTGTGGGAGCGTTGTGTTTTATTGTCGGCAAAGATAAAAAACCATTGCGTTTTTCTGCATTGATAATATCTGCGATCGTATGCGTAGTGCTGTATTTTCTGGGGTGGATATTGTACTATAACGCATTTACAGAACCATCTGTTATTTTAATGCTGACAATACTGCCATGTCTGGCGTTTGTCTTTTTTGCTGTTGACCGAAAAAATGTATTCGCAATTACTTTTGCTTTGAGTTTTTTGGTGTGTCATGCTATTTTTGGAATAGTAAATTTCATAATATAATAATATAAGGAAAGAACCATGAAAAAGAACATAGTTCTCATCGGAATGCCCGCCTGTGGAAAATCCACCATCGGAGTTCTGTTGGCGAAAGCGATGGGATATAGATTTATAGACACGGATATAGTTATTCAGAACGATACAGGCAGACTTCTGCAGGATATCATCGATAGTGATGGTCTGGACGCTTTCTGCATCGCAGAGGAGCGTGCTATCCTCTCTGTTGTGGAGGAGGGCGGCTGTGTTATTGCCACGGGCGGCAGTGCGGTGTATTCACGAAACGCAATGCTTCATCTGAAGCAGCACGGAATGATATATTATCTTTCCCTGCCTGTACCAGAGGTGGAAAAGCGTCTGCACAACATAAAGAGCCGTGGAATTGCCATGCGCCCCGAAGATACCATACAGCAGGTGTTCGAGCGCCGCAGAGCGCTGTATGAGGAATACGCAGACATAACGATAGACTGTCTCGGCAAAACTTTAGAGGAGACTGTCAGCGAGATTGCGGATTATCACCGCCTTATCTCGGAGTGAGAAAGGAGAACGAATGTCAGAGGAGATATTAGTCACCGAAAGCGCATCGCCTGAGGGAAAGATCCCTGATTTCAAAAAGGTGTGCGTGCGCATCGGCATAACGATGATCGTTGTTTTTGTGGCAAGATGGATAGCCACTATCCTGCTTACGATGATGTCGCCTGTCTTTGACGGAATGAACGGCATTGCGGCGTATGCTCTTGAATCGGTGATATCATTCATCTTCCTTTACGTTATCCCGATATCGTCAGTGGTGCTTCTGCTGGGTGAAAAGGGCATGATGGGCAGGATGTACAAAAAACCTGTGTATTTCAGCAATGCGATGGGAATGTTTCCTGCGTTTTACGGTCTGGCTATTTTCACAAACCTGCTGACCATGCTCGTTTCCCTGCTGTTCAAGGATACCGATCTGAACGACTCGTTCAACACAGTGAATGAGCTTCAGGCGGATAATGTGGCAAGCGCACTGATACTGCTGTTTCAGCTTGTGGTTATCGCTCCGATATTTGAGGAGTTCTGGTATCGTGGCGTGGTAATGGAAAAGCTTAAGCCCTACGGCAACGGCTTTGCAATATTCGTGTCGGCTCTGCTGTTCGGTCTTACCCATGCAAATCTGCAGCAGTTTTTCTATGCTACGACACTGGGCGTATGCCTTGGATATATTGCTATAGCTACAAAGTCCATCGTAGTCACCACTGTTATGCATGCAATGTTCAACAGTATTTCGGGAATCATGCTGCTGTTTATGTCGGTGCCGCAGATACAGGATTATATGGCGGCACTGGAAAGCGGTGAGGAAGCCGAGGCAGAGGGCATTGTTATTGTATATCTGCTGTATATGTTTGCTGTTGTTATGCTGCTTATTGTGGGTGTTCTGATGGCGATATGGAAGCTGCGCAAGATAAAGAAATACCGTGTTCCGAAGGTGTGGGAGGTAAGCACGGCTAAGCGCTGGGGCATCTTCCTTTCGAGAGTTACTGTCATTATCATGCTGGTGCTGGCTGCGGATACTCTCACTTTCCGATTTATTCCCTCGGCAATATATAAGCTGATATCAGGCTCATGAGAGATATGATAAAACGAAACGAGGACTTGTTCAGTGTCCTCGCAGCTTTTGTGGCGGCACAGGCTTGCACGTTGCTTCTGTTGTTCCTGCTTTCGGGTATCAGTGAAGGATTTGTGTTCAACATAGTGCTGAATATCATCGGTACGCTCGGAGTAAATATGTCGTGCTATCTGCTGATATGCGGCGGAATAAATCTCCCGAAAAAACGTGAAGATTATTCAAGACTTGAGCCGTTTGCATTCTTTTTTATGACGGTGTTTCTTGCTTGCATGGCAGGAATGATAGCAAAGCTCATCCCGAGCGGCGACGGCTCAGGCAGCGTTTCTCCCGATGGATGGGAGTACCTGCTGTATTTTGCGTATTCCGTCATACTTGCGCCCGTGGCAGAGGAGATAGCATTCCGTGGCGCGGCGCTGTCCGTGTTATCACACCGTGGAGAGAATACGGCGGCATTTATATCTGCACTGTTGTTTGCGGCATATCACATGAATCTTTCTCAGGTGCCATACACGCTGGTGCTGGGATTTTTCCTTGCTGTGCTTGCACGGAGAAGCGGCAGTATCATCCCGTGTATACTTATCCATGTGGCGAATAATCTGCTCACTTTGGTTGTAGGATTTTCGGATGTGCTTTCTACGGTCGTGAATATCGCACTGCCTGTGCTTGGAATTGCAGGGCTTGTGTGGCTTGTCCTCACGGGAAGGCTTTGGGGTAAGAGGGATTGATGAAAGGAAAGGATAACATGGCAAAACAGAATATATACGATAACGAGACCTTTTTTGAGGGCTATAAGAAGCTTCGAGACAACGTAGCAAATGCCAATGTGTTGTTTGAGATACCTGCGTTGTTTTCTCTGCTGCCTGAGCTTGATGATAAAAGCATACTGGATCTTGGTTGCGGCTTCGGAGAGCATTGTAGGGCGTTTGTAAACAGCGGTGCGGCTAAGGTGGTAGGCATAGATATATCCGAAAAAATGCTCAGGGTTGCCACAGAGGAAAACAGCGATCCCAGGATAATATACATAAATATGCCGATGGAGGATATTTCTCGGCTTAACGAGAAGTTTGATCTGGTGGTAAGCTCGCTTGCCTTTCATTATGTTGAGGATTTCAGCGGCGTGGTAAAAAGCATATACAATATGCTGAACGAGGGCGGAGTGTTTGTGTTTTCGCAGGAAAATCCTTTAAATACCTGCCATTCTGGTGGTGATAGGTGGACAAGGGACGAAAACGGACAAAAGCTGCATTTGAATCTGTCAAACTATGGCATAGAGGGCGAAAGGGAATCTGTGTGGTTTGTGGACAATGTGAAGAAATATCACAGAACTTTTTCAACGATAGTAAACACGTTGCTTGAAGTTGGCTTTAGCATAGAGAGGATGACAGAACCGCTTCCTACGAAAGAAATACTAGAGAAATATCCTTGGTATGATGATCTGCTCCATAAGCCCGATTTCCTTCTAATAAAAGTAAGGAAATGATTATATAAGTCATTATAGAAATGACCTGTGAAGTTTATCCTTCGCAGGTCATTTGTCTTTATTGGTTTTTGTAGGTGCCGACTACCATTTTCTTTTCTCGTGCGGACAATACCCATCCACTCTCGCCGCACGAAGCTCGGCATAGCAGCCGCATTTCAGACAGGTGCCGCCGCTGAGAGCTTCGCAATCCGTGCAGAGTGCGAGCCTGTGCGAGTATTCCACATCGTTGCAGCGGAGCGCCTCGGGTATTTCGGAGATACGTTCCTTTATCATTTCCGATACATCCCGCTTCCCTGCTTCTTCAAGCAGACAGCGGACGCAGGGCTTTTTCTGCTCCATTATACCTTAAGAGTTACAGCGGCAACGCTGCACGCAGGGAGAACAACATAAGCTCTGCCATCCTCAACACGCACGTTCAGAGGCTTGATAACAACGTTTTCTGTTTCGGTGAATGTGTTGTGATCGTGTACGTCGCCTGTCAGCATTCTTGCGCTTGCAGACTTCACTTCGCCGAATGCGGAGCCGATCTCCATCTCGAATTCCTTATTCAGTGCGCAGTTGGAGAGAGTTACAAGGATATCGCCGTTTTCGTTGATGGATGCGGAGTGGCTGATGCAGGGCGATGCAGCTTCGCTGTCAGTTGCGTCGTTTTCGGTGTGGCTGTAGATCAGGGTAGCGTCCTGATGCTCCTTATAGAGATCAAATACGTGATATGTGGGAGTTTTAACTGTAACCTTACCCTCTGTCAGCAGAATAGACTGAAGCACATTCACTGCCTGAGCAATATTCGCCATGTGGACTCTGTCGGAATGGCTGTTGAAGATGTTGAGGTTTATAGCGGCAACGATAGCATCACGCATGGTGTTCTGCTGATACAGGAATCCTGGGTTTGTGCCTTCCTCCACGTCAAACCAGCATCCCCACTCATCAACGATGAGACCTACCTTCTTTTCGGGGTCATAGCGGTTCATTATCTCGGAGTGTCTTGTCACGAGGGTCTCCATTTCAAGAGTGGAACGGATGGTTTCGTAATACTCAGCCTCGGTGAACTTCACTGCGTCGCCCTTGTGCTCCCAGTTTCCGTAGGGAACGGTATAATAGTGCAGGGAGAGTCCATTCATATTCCATGTGCCGATATTCATCATGCACACCTCGGTCCAGTTATAGTCGTATGCGTTAGGGCCGCATGCGATCTTATAAAGGTTGTTACCGCTGAAATCACGGCAGTAGCTCTGATATCTGCGGTAGGTATCGCAGTAATATTCGGGAGTCATGTTGCCGCCGCAGCCCCAGTTCTCGTTGCCGATACCGAGATACTTCAGTTTCCAGGGCTGTTCTCTGCCGTTCTTCTTGCGCAGCTCAGCCATAGGAGAAATGCCGTCAAAGGTCATGTATTCGATCCACTCTGCAAGCTCCTCGACAGTGCCGCTGCCCACATTGCCTGCGATGTAAGGCTCACAGCCCACCAGCTCGCAGAAACGCAGAAACTCGTGTGTGCCGAAGCTGTTGTCCTCCACAACGCCGCCCCAGTGGATGTTTATCATCTTCTTGCGGGTCTCCTTGTCGCCGATGCCATCCTTCCAGTGATATGCGTCAGCAAAGCAGCCGCCAGGCCAGCGGAGAACGGGCATCTTGATGTCTCTGAATGCCTCAACGACATCCTTGCGGAAGCCTTCAATGTTGGGGATATCGCTGTTTTCGCCTACATACAGACCGTCGTATACGCATCTGCCGAGGTGCTCGGAGAAGTTGCCGTATACTTCACGGTTGATGTGGCTGCGCTTGTCCATGGGGTTGATGGTGAGTCTGAGCTTTTTCATAGGGGGTGTCCTCCTGAATAAATTCGTTATATTTATTATATACCTCTTGACAGGGTCTTTTCAATGATGTATCATATTAATAAAACTGATATATCCTACGATTTGAGGTGAATGTATGCAGCTTCACTCCCTTGGCATGGACTATCACCATGACAGCGATTTCCTTATAGAACGCCCCGATGGTTCGGGTGATGAGCTTATAATCGTATTCAAGACACCTGCTGTTATAAGGCTGAACAATAATATTGAGCATATTTCATCGGGCAGCGCAGTGGTGTATTCGTCCGATCATCATCAGTATTACGGCGCTGACAACGGAGAGTATGTCAATCACTGGGTGCATTTTGAGTGTGGTGATAAAGCTTTTGCCGAAAGGATAGGTCTGCCGTTCAATACGATCATCGCTGTAAAGGATATGGCGTCTGTGGAGCATTATATGGAGCTTCTCAGCATAGAATCCTTGTCAGAGGGTGTAAACTCGGCGGAAAGCTCGGGTCTGCTTCTTCGACTTATTCTGACAAAGCTTGCAGAGAGTGCTGACAGAAAAGCTGTATTCAGCTCGCCGCATTGCACGGCATTGAGAGAGCTGCGTGCCTCTATACGCAGGAACCCTGCCGATAAGCGAAGTGTTGAGGATATGGCGCAGATGTTGTCGCTCAGCCCGTCTCATTTTCAGTATCTGTATAAGCAGGAATTTGGCGTAAGCTGCTATGAAGATATCCTATCCGCAAGGCTTGATATGGCGAAGTATTATCTCCGCAGCACTGCCTTGCCGATAAACCGTATATCGGAGCTGTGCGGCTACGAGAATGATGTGCATTTCATACGTCAGTTCAAAAAGCGCACAGGTGTAACTGCAGGCGAATACCGCAAACAGAAATAATTTTCACAAAGCTATTGCAAAATCCGCAGATATGTGATATTATATTCAAGGTATCTGCGGATACTGAAATTTAATACGGTGTTTTCTTTGCCTAACCACCGTTAAAAAACAAGGAGTTTTTTTATGCCTAAAAATCAGACCTTTGAGGTGAAGAACCTCGCTCGACTTGCCGTAGTAGCGGCTCTTTATGCAGCCCTGACCCTTGCCCTTCCCGGAATTTCATTCGGACTTATACAGTTCCGCTTTTCCGAGATACTGGTGCTGCTGTGCTTTTATCGCAGAGATTACAGCGTAGCGCTTATCGTTGGATGCTTTATTGCAAACTGTTTCAGCCCTATGGCGCTTATGGATATGGTGTTCGGAACACTGGCTACAGCTATCGCAGTTCTGCCTATGTACTCTGTGAAGAATATCTGGCTCGCTTCCCTGCTGCCCGTAATAAGCAATGCGATCATTATAGCTATCGAGCTGTTTATTGCATTCGATCAGCCGATATGGCTTGGTATGCTTACTGTCGGAGCGGGCGAGTTGGCGGTAATTACGATAGTCGGATGTCCTCTGTTCAGATATATCGTGGAGAAGAACGGCAGACTTACAGAAGCGCTTGGTTTTCGTAAGGCTAAGATCAAGTAAATCAGTGTTTGCGGAAATTGCTTGATTTCGGGAGGTTTTTCGATGGACGCAAGAAGATTGTTGGATGCCCTGAGCGTAGCAGAGCGGCTGAAGGACGCTACCCGCCACTGCTATACCCGTAATGGCAGACATGAAAGTGTTGCAGAGCATACCTGGATGATGACTCTGATGGCGTTCTTTATAAAGGATGAATTTCCCGAGGCGGATATGGATAAGGTCATTAAAATGTGTATCATTCATGATCTGGGAGAGGCTTTCACAGGTGATATCCCGACATTTGATAAGACTGCCGAAAACGAAAAGACCGAAGAAGATCTGCTGCATGGATGGGTAAATACCCTGCCCGAAAACTACAGAGCTGAAATGACTGCTTTATACGATGAAATGGCAAAGCGTGAGACTATCGAGGCAAAGATCTATAAGGCGATTGATAGTTTGGAGGCATTGATACAGCATAACATATCCGATCTTTCAACATGGATACTGAAAGAATATGAGCTTAACAAAACATACGCTGATGACAAGGTGGCTTTTTCCGAATATCTCAGGGAGTTAAGAGAGGAAATACGCAAAGACACCTTCAAAAAGTTGGGGGAATAGAATTAAACAGAAAAGTCGGGAAGATCTGATACTTCCCGACTTTTTGTATATATGTCGACATTAATAATACGTTTTCAGCTGATATAGTAGAGATCGTCCCCGTAAAACTGCAGCTTCGACCCTTTCGGCGCCTGTTTCAGCACCTGAAATACGTTATAGCAATCGGGATAGGGAGATATCATCCCCATTATTGCAGCGCCGAACAGCATTCCGTTCAGCTCTTTATATTGAACCGGCATTGACCAGAACAGCACTAACGGCACTATTCCGAGCAAAAACGGCAGCAGCGACATAACAATAAATCTTGCACGTGACATCGGATATGATGCCAGTGCCACTGCTGCGAATTGTTTCGGCATTATTCCTATGTACACAGTTGCGCCTTTAGGATATACAACGGCGTGCAGCCATTCATGCACGAGCATAAGCGCAAAACCTACGGCAGCTCCCACGGCAATGAACGGAAATGATACGGCGTCTCCGCTGAAGAACGTCTTCAGAAACATTGACACAAACATGATGACCATCGGAGGAATGATAAAAGGCAAGGCTTTCAGCATCATTTCATTTACTGTGGACGGCATTTCAAGCTTTTGAGCATTCGGGGCAAGCACCCCATGCTGAAGCTTTGCGGCATCCCTGATGATGCCCGCCCATTTGATTTTTGGCATTTTGAATCTCCTTTTACAGTCGTGCTATCATGATGTATTCTTCGTCGTTCTCATCCACTATCTCGAAGCCTACGGCGAGATACATCCTTACTGCATAATTGGCTTTTTGCACCGCAAGAGACGCTTGTTTGTAGCCGCTTTCTTTCAGTGCCGTGAGCATCGTCTGCATCAGCTTTGTGCCGATACCTTTGCCGCGGTATTCTTTGTACAGGGAAATCGCAAAGGATGGGGTTTCATCGTCCGCATGACCGTAATCGTTCATGATGCGCACCCAGACAGCGCCAACGACTTTTCCGTCTGCCTCTGCAACAAAGCACCTGTCATGTTCGCTGCTGCCGAAATCCTTTATGTATACCTGAATATCGTCAGTTTCGATGATGGAGCGTGGCGGAGGCTGTACACCCTCGGGTATGAAGATCGCTTCGTAGATGAAATCTTCCAGCAGCGGATATTCGTCTATGCGTATTGGGCGGATGGTGTAGTCCATGTTTTACCTCTTTCTATAAGTATCCCCACAGAAAGGCTCTGTGGGGAATCTGTTATGTAGTTTTCTTTCCGATACGGATGAGTTTAACGATGGTGGGGCTTAACACAAGGTTAACGCCGAGTTCAATAAAGAAATTGATACCGACAAATCCCACGAGGATAAACACAAATGCATTTGTAGCACCTGCGAGCTGTTTTACAAAATCCATAAAGAATACCAGGCATCCAAGGATGAAGAAGCCTGTATTCATAACAGGAGCTGCGATAGCTGCGGCAAGTACGGCAACGAATTTGTTCTTCTTCTCAATGAGCTTGTACATCACGCCTGCCATAAGACCTGCCATAGTACCCTTGACGATACAGGTGATAATGGTGCCGGGGATGCTTATCGCAAAGAATGCGCCTGCATCCAGCAGAGTGAGGCACGCAAATACGAAGCCGAGCCATGCACCTGATTTCCAGCCGTACAATGCCGCGCCTACAACGATAGGCACTAGGGCGATGGTAAAGCTGAACATTCCTGCTCTTGCAACCGCCGTCGTCAGAAGCTGAAGTACCACGACTATCGCTGTTAACAGCGCCAGACCTGTGAGCTTTCTGACATCGAAATTGTTGTTGGTTTGTGTGTTCATAAGAACTCCTTGCTGGCATTCGGATCTTCATTCCGATATGCCGCGGGTATATATTTACGGACTTTTATCCGCAGACCCCTGAAAAGATTATAACTTTCTGTATAAAACGAGATAAGTTTAACTGGAATGGGTTACTGCTTTACGTTTTTCTTATAGATATCCAGCAGACCAGTCATGATAAGTGTGCGGTCAAGGATGAAATCATGTTTGCAGAGAGGCTTGATAACGGAGGAGAAACCGCCCGTTGCGATAACTGTGCATTTCTCGCCCAATTCTTTTTCAAAGTTCTCTATCATGCCGTCCACCATGAATGCGGTGCCGTAAAGCAGACCTGAACGCATACAGTCGATGGTGTTAGTTCCGATAACGTTCTTCATAGGAGGATCATTGCTGATGCTGATGAGAGGCAGGCTTGCTGTGCGGTTTGCCAGCGCCTCTATAGAGATCTTCACGCCGGGGGCGATGATACCGCCGATGAATGCGCCTGTTTTGGTTACGGCAAGCACTTTTGTAGCGGTACCGAGGTCGATAACAATGGCGGGCAGCGGGTAATGTTCCTTTGCTGCAACTGCCACGGCAGCCATGTCTGCGCCGAGGGATGCAGGCTCGTCGATCTTGATGTCAAGACCTGTCTTGAGTCCCGGTCCAACGGTTAGCGCCTTGCAGCCGCAGAGCTTGAACACCGCCTCCTTTAGCTGACCTGTAACAGGTGGCACAACGGAAGAGATTATTGCGCCTGTGATCTCCTTAGGTTCGTGACCGTACAGACGGAGTATGTCGCTGATCGTGATAGCGTACTGATCCGCCATGCGGTATCTGTCTGTGTCTATTCTCGACTCAAAAATGAGCTGATCGTTCTCATCAAATCCTCCGATGCAGGTATTTGTGTTTCCGACGTCAAGTGTGAGTATCATATTTTTCTCCTTGTTATTTGCCAGTGTGCTTTATTTTGCTCCGTATTCTATGAGCAATTCTTTGATTTTATGTGCGGCTAACTGTTCGATATCTGTATTCTGTGAATATGTAAGTCGCGCTTCAATGAGATAAAGGGCGCTGTTGCCATATTTGTCATGCAGGTTTGGGTTGGCGCCGTTCTTCAGCAAAAGCTCTGCCAATTGCACATTAAGAGTATCGACTGCGGCAAATAAATACGGCTCGTCGTTAATGTGATCGTTTGCATCTGCACCATACGACAGAAGCAGATGTACCATAGAGACATTGCCATTTGCTACTGCATACCTCAAAGGTGTTTGCGGGGAATGCTCGGAATCGGGGTGAAGTCCTCGGCTCAGTAAACTTGTTGCTTTATCTGTGTTGCAATTTACTACAGCCCATGTAAGCGGATATTGCCGACGGTTTATTTCTGCGGAGGTCTTATATTGCGGTGGCTGACATATAAGTACCAATATCACGATGATCGGTGGTCCAAATATTATTGCCAATACTAAAAAGAGACCAATACCCATCTAACCATCTCCCGAATGAGAATAGAAATATCAGTTCATATATTCTCCGCTGTATTCCAGCAGAGTAACGCTCTCCACTCCCTCAACTGCGTTAAAGCGGCTGATGTAGCTGGTGTCGTTGTTCTTTATCTTAACCTCAACAGTGAGTTCTATACGTTCACCTGTCTGGGTCTTGTTCTTCAGCTTGTACTTGATGGCACCGAGGATACCGTTTACATTCAGCTCGTTATCGGCGGTGTAGCGAACGATCAGCAGGTAGCTCTTGCGCTCCTTCTTGAAGATGGTGAGCAGTATGTAGATGATGGCGATAACAACAGTGCCGATGATAGCAACCCAATAAAGCTGTGCGCCTGCGGTGATGCCTGCTGCGATGCCCCAGAACAGGAAGCCGATATCCAGCGGATCCTTGACTGCTGCGCGGAAACGTACGATAGACAGCGCGCCCACCATACCGAGGGACAGCACTACGTTAGCGCTGATGGTCATGATGATGAAGGATGTAACTACTGTTGTCAGCAGGAGCAGGATGTTGAAGTTGTCGCTGTATACCACGCCTCTGTAGAAAAAGCGGTATACAAGATAAATGATCAGACCACAGAGGGTAGCTGTCAGTAAAGTGATAATAATAGTAGAAACAGAAAGGTTTGCAAACTGTTCGGAAACATCAAAGCTGTCGCCGAAAACAGCCAGCGCATCGGTGAGTTTAGAGCCGAGTGTGAGATTTTCAGATATCATATTATCCTCCGTGGTGTTTTGTTAAAACGAGCTGAAGCGGCGCTGTAAACAGCAGTCGCTGCAGATTATGTACTTAGAAACGGACTGGCGGTTTGCGTTGAGCCCCTGAAGCACTGCCTGAATGCTTGCGGGGAGATATTCGTCGAATTTTACTTCAAGGATGATCTCCTTGCTGTATATCGGTGAATAAAAAGCGTCCTCTGCGAACATATCAATGGTATTATAGCAGGTGGAAAGCTTTTTGTCAAACGTTATGCGGACATTGCCAAACGGATATACGAGGGCCTCTCTGACGTAATCAACGATCAGCTTAGGCCGCAGCTGAGATACGAGGTTTGAGCGGTAATATTCGCCGAAAACATCCTCCTCGCTGTCGCTGTCCTTCATAAATGAGCAGTCGCCCTGCAGCATCATTCGGTATTGTTCGTCGGTGAGCTGCCTTGAAAGCTTTGAAACGAAGCTGTCGTCCTTGTGCTTTGATTCAAGCATTATGCGGGAGGGGTTGAGGTCATAGCTGCGTATGCGGAATTTTCGCCTTGTGGCAACACCGCTTACTTTATCGTTGTATCCGCTGCCGTATATATCGTCGAAATAAAGGCTTGTCACACGATATTCGCCGTTTTTGCAATGGCTGTCACGGTACATAAGTGGGCTCAACTTTGCTAACAGTATGCGATAAGTACCTTCGTCGATGATATATTTCAGTTCGTGACGCAGCTTTCTGCCGCCCGAAAGCTCTTTTTCGGGCCTGGCGGGGATAAGAGTTTTCATTCTGCCAAGAACGGGCATTATCCGACCTCCTTTTTGGCGGTGCGCAGGCAGTGTAGAACAGCTTTTGCACATATTACAATATAACTACACTAATACTATATCATATTTTTTAAACGATTACAAGGGATTTTTTAGTATAATTCATACCGATTATACAAATGGTAGATTAATTCTGGCTTTTTATAAAGAAAATTTGTAAAAAGCCCTTGACAACGCTTTTTGGATAATGTATAATTATTTATTGTTGACAGTTGTGTGCGGACATACTATGCCTTCACACAGATTTTAACTGATTAAAAAGGGGGTCTTTAGAAATGAAAAGAACTTACCAGCCTAAGAAGCTTCAGAGAAAGCGCGAACACGGATTTATGAAGAGAATGGCTACCGCAAATGGCCGCAAGGTTCTCGCTCGTCGCCGTGCAAAGGGCAGAAAAAAGCTGACTTACTAATTTGATCGCATGATTTCTGATTTCAGAAAAAGATATGTTGTGATCAAGAAAAACCGTGATTTCTCTTTCCTCTTCAAAAAAGGGGAAAGCATTGTGACCTATGCCTTTGTCTGCTATGTTAAGGAGCGCCGTGGCACCGCCAACCGTCTCGGCATAGTGACAGGCAAAAAGGTCGGAAATGCGGTCAAAAGAAATCGGTCAAGGCGGATCATAAGGGAAGCCTTCCGCCTTTTTGAGCCGATCTTAAAGGAAAAGACACAAAAGCGTTACGATTTTGTTTTTGTCGCACGAAGCAAGACTCCGTCCCTGAAATCGACGCAGCTGCTTTCGCTGATGAAAAAAAATCTGCTGTCAAAGCTATCATGAAATATCTGTTTTTAGGAATTATCAAGCTCTACAGAATGACGCTGTCAAAGATCCTGCCGCCGTGCTGCCGCTATCATCCAAGCTGTTCCGAATATGCAACCACTGCTATTCGGCGTTTTGGTGCGGTAAAGGGCGGTTATTTGGCGTTATGGAGAATTATTCGCTGCAATCCTTTCGGGCGCGGCGGATACGACCCTGTTCCGGAGAAGTTCTGTTTCAGACCGGAGAGGGCGCAGCAAGAACACATCTATCACGAGTGCTGCAGCGATAACACCGAAGACAACTGCGGCTGAGTCCGCATACACATATATTCCTTACAGAGCGCGCATAAGCGGCTCCATACCATACTGTTTCTTGTTTGAAAGGATGTGGACGAAATAACCTTACTGTATTCGCTTATCGGCACACCGCTCGGTTATCTGCTCTACTTTATTTATGAGCTGGGTATTACTAATGTTGGTGTTGCAATTATAATCTTTACATTTATCGTAAAGATAGCCATGCTGCCGCTTTCCATAAAGCAGCAGAAGAACTCTGCAAAGTCTGCGATCTTCGCCCCTAAGGTGCGTGAGATCCAGGAAAAGTACAGAAACAATCAGGAAAAGCAGCAGGAAGAGCTTCAGAAGCTCCAGTCTCAGGGATATAATCCCATGAGCGGATGTGGTTCCATGATACTCACATTCCTCTTGCTGTTCGGCGTACTGGATGTAGTTTACAAGCCTATGACGCATATCCTCCATACCGATAAGGCTGAAGTTGAGGAGATGATCGTTGAGGGCTACAGCATTAAGCTTGCATCCATCATTGTTGATGAGCATAACAACACTGTTGAGCTGAAGGGTGACGCACTTAAAAAGCACAATGATATCGTGCGTGATGCGGCAAAGCTGCTTGAGGTGTACAACGAGGCTCTGCCCGAGGGCGCCGCACCTGTTGATGAGACCGTATGGGACAAGCTCACTGCCGAGACTATCAGCGTTGTTGACGGCGCTATTGAGGCTGCGCTGAAGTCTGAATACGAGACCATCAAGGCAGGCAACAAGGATAAAGGCAAGGAAGTTCTGTTTACAGCTACCGATCTTTATGCTATTACTGATTATGTACGCAAGGATGCTGCGGGCAACGATTTGCCCAAGGAAAAGACAGAACTCAATTCCTTTGAGACTCCTGAGGAAAAGCAGGCGTATAAGGAGGAGCATTCCTTTGGCGATTTCACCAAGGAAATGTTCACTGAGATGCAGAAGCAGTTCGGTTATTATAAGATCGATGCAGACGGTGAGGTACAGTTCGTTGCAAACACTATGTTGCAGAGAGAACTGTATGTGCTGGATACTTTCGGTACTGTGAAGGAATACGAGGACGGCACAACACTGGAATACAAGCAGTTCTTCAGCTCTGCTAACGACCCTGCTTCTATTACAGAGCTGTATGATAATCTTACCTTCCTCGGCATCAAGCTCACACAGATCCCTAAGGATAATATGGGCTTCCCGATGCTGCTCATCCCTATCATTGCGTTTGTGCTTTCTATCGTTCAGGCGTATATTTCCAACCGCAGCATGGAGAAGAGCAACCCCGGCGCAGTCGGCGGCGGAATGAAGGCTACGATGTATATCATGCCTGTATTCTCCCTGATATTCGTATTTGCTGTTCCTGCAGGTGCAGGTTTCTACTGGACTATCAACTATGTGTTCGGTATTGCACAGACTCTGCTTCTCAATACTGTGTTCAGCCCTGAAAAGCTGAGAGCGCAGGCTGAAGCTGAGTACAAGGAAAATATGAAGAAGATGGAGACGCAGCAGAGACGCCGCAACACTGACCACGATAACACTGTTGCTGAGTACAAGGGCGAAAAGCTGACTCAAAAGGAGATCAACCGCAGAAAGCTTGCGGAGGCACGCCGTCAGGATGCTATCAAGTATGGCGAGGAATACATCGAGGACGAAGACGACATTTGACCTAACGAAAGGGGAACCGACATGGAAAAGGAATTTACCGCTAAGACCGTTGACGAAGCAAAGGCTCTTGCCGCGCAGGAGTTCGGAGTTTCCGTTGACGATATCGATTTTGAGATACTTGAGCAGCCCCGAAAGGGTCTGTTCGGACTGAAGGGCGAGGCAAGAGTAAAGGCTGTATATACTGAGCCTGCTGAAGAGCCTGCAGCTGTTCCTGCTGAGGAAGAGGCGCCTGCATCCTATGAGGATGAGGAGAATGATTCTGCTGAACTTCCTGCTGATTTTGACATTGAAAGCAGCGCAAAGGTAAAGGCTGCAAAGCAGTATCTGACCGATGTTCTCCACGCGCTGAAGCTGGAGAATTTTGAGATCAAGGCTATCAGAAAGGACAATAATGTTGTTCTGGATATCTCGGGCGATAAGCTGGGCGTAGTGATTGGCAGAAGAGGCGAGACTCTTGACAGCCTGCAGTATCTGACTATCCTTGCAAGCAATCGCACTGAGGAATCCTACTGCCGTATTTCTGTTGACTGCAATGGCTACCGTGACAAGCGCAAGGAGACTCTGGAATCCCTTGCTAAGAGAACCTCCGCAAAGGTTATCAAGCAGGGCAGAAAGATCGCTCTGGAGCCTATGAATCCCTATGAAAGACGCATCATCCACAGCTGTGTTGCAGAGATCGAGGGCGTATCCAGCCACTCCACAGGCGTTGAGCCTTACAGAAAGGTAGTTATCTACGCTGATAAGCCTAAGTTCGACAACCGCCGCAGACGTGGCGAGAGAAGTGGCAGCGGCGACGCACGTTCCACAAGAAACTACAAGGCTTCCAGTGGTTTCTCCACAAGCTTTGAGCGCGAATATAAGCGCAGAGTATATGAGCCTGATGAAAATGCAAACGCAGGCGAGTTCTCCAAGGAGACCGTTGATGCAGAGAGAAATGCAACTCTCTATGGCAAGATCGAGATCTGATAATGACAAGATCCCCGAAAAGATTTTCGGGGATCTTTTATGTTGTAAAGTATGCTCCGCTGTCCAACCGCTTGTCATGTTCTCGGTTAGCGTACTTTCAGTTATCTAAAGCGTTATTCTGAGGTAGCCTACCATACGCAGCAACTTGCGATGATATCATTTCAACAAAAAGTCCGCAGCGGCGTTCAGGGCAGCATTCAGGGTCTGTGGCTCTGCCATCCGATGGCCGCTGCCTTTTATGCATACGGAGCATATTTCATGGTTTTGGCGGAGGAATTCTTGTGTGTCGGAGGGACGCACCAGTTCATCATTTGCTGCCCATATGGTGAGGATATTACTGTTGTTCCACTCGTTGCTGAATCGCAGACAATGCATATCCCGGAGTTTTTCATAGAAAGCATACGGAATAAGGTATTCTCTGCCCATTTCAATTCTGAAACCGTGTTCCTTTGCTATTTCGAGGGTTAGTGAGGGATCACAGTTTTTGCTGATCTCAAACAGGGAATGTGACATATTCACGGCAGGTACACGCAGTATGATCTTTTTGAATTCATGAGGGTGTCTTTCTATGCGATGCAGCATACACATTCCGCCAAAGCTCGTTGCGAATGCGTAGATGTTACAGGTAAGGTTTGAGAGTATATACTTTTCTGCGGTAATTATCTCGTCTATACAGCGCATGGGATCCAGCTGCTCGGCTCCGCCGCTGCGTTCTCCATGAGCAGGTAGGTCAATGGCAAGAACATTGTATCCCTGTGGGCAGATCTTTTCGGCTAGTCCTGTTATGGCGCCGCTTTCCTTACTTCCGCCAAAGCCGTGGATGGCAAGCACTGTTCCTTGTGCGTTATCTGTCTTGAACAGCTTTGCGGGTATATCATCGATGTTGATATATGAAATGTTCATAGTTGTATCCTTTCACAAGAACACGGCAGATGATGAGTCTGCCGTGCTTTTTATTAATTCTGTGCAGTTTCGTTTGCCTCGATATCCTTATGCCAGAGATCTTCAAATGCTGCTATGGGCATAGGCTTTGCAAAGTAGTAGCCCTGTACCATTGCGCAGTTTATTTCGGTGAGGAATTCCACCTGTTCAAGCGTCTCAACGCCTTCGGAGATGACTTCCATATCGAGATTCTTTGCAAGATCAACAACCGTAGAGATGACAGCTCTTCCCTTTTCGGAGTTCACTGTGCCATTGAAGAACTCGCGGTCAATCTTAACAACATCAACAGGGATATCTTTCAGCATATTGAGAGAGGAATAGCCGCTGCCGAAGTCGTCCAGCGAAAGCTTGAAGCCGATATCGTGCAGCTTGTGCATGATAGTAAGCAGCTTTTCCATGTTTTCCGTGAATACGCTTTCGGTAAGCTCAAGCTCAATATACTCGTAAGGTATCTCGTATTTATCCACGATCTCACGCAAACGCCAGATATAGTCATCGTAATTGAGGTGCAGACGCGACTGGTTAACGGAAACCACTACGGGCGTTTTGCCTTCGTCCATCCAGCGGCGCATTGCCTTGCAGACTTCTTCGAGGATGAAGAAATCAAGTTCAACAACAAAGCCGTTCTTTTCGCTTATGGGGATGAACTCGTTCGGGAACACAAAGCCGAATTCCTTGCTGTTCCAGCGTATCAGAGCTTCTGCGCCCTCTATGTGGAGGGATTTCAAGCCGTATTTAGGCTGCAGATAGCATTCAAATTCACGCTGCTTGAGTGCAGAGGGCATTGCGCCTTCATAATCCTTCTCGCGAAGCACTTTGTCACGGATCTTTCCGTCATAGAAAGCTATGGAGGAGTGGTGGAGTCCCTTCAGCGTTCGCTTGGCTATATTGCAGCGATCCATTGCGGCATTGAGATCGATATCCTTCTGAGCATCGTAGCACTGACCTATTCTGCATACGCCTGCGCTGAATGCGACGGGATATTTCACGAACAGGCTGTTGCGGCGATCGAATTCCGCGAAAATATTGTTCATTCGTGTGGTTATATCGGTGTCGCTAGTGTTGCGGATGAGACAGGCGAAGTTATCGTCTGAAAGTCGTGCAAAGATTTCATTGTCCTCCATGTTGTCGGATAGAGTCTTGTACATGCGTTCCAGCATTCTGTCGCCTTCCGCATAGCCGAGGCGGTCATTGACATATTTGAACTTGTTGATATCAAACAGTACCAGCGCCCATTTATCTGCTGAAGTTTTTTTGATGATCTTTTTTGTGTCTTCAGTGAATTTGGCGCGATTTCTGCCGCCTGTGAGCGGATCGCTCTCGCCTGCCTTCTTGGTAGCAATGAGATTCCGCAGAATATAGATCAGACCACCCAGAATTATGAGGATAAGCGCTGCGATCAATACATACATCACAGCAGCGGAAACGGTATTTTGGGCGGCAAGCTGATTTGCTGTTTCAAGGCTCTTGTAACGGCTGATATCGTTGGAATTGCCTGCAAATCTTGATATGCACTTGCCGAATATAGTGGAAAGTTCAGCAGGGGAGTTTTCGGAAAAAGCAAAGCAATCGGTGTGTGGCGTAGTGCTGACATTTGTAACGGAAATGTTTTCGTAGCCGTTATTGATGAGATATACCGTTTCATAAGCGCCTGCGGAAACTGCTTCGGCTTCGCCGTTGCTTACCGCATCCATGCACGCTCTTATATCGGGATAGATAAGCGGAGTAGCGTTGGGATGATCCTGTGCGATGTGCTTTGCCACATCATCGTGGGTATATGGTATGGCAACCTTGAAGTTGCCTGAGGGATGTATTGATTTTTCGGATGCAAGCACTATCGGAGTAGAATCATAGGGCGAGGATATGCGGAAATTTCCGTAGCATGCCATACTGTTGCCGTTTACACCGCCGCAGATAGCCTGAACGTTGCCATCCAGCAGTGAATGGACGCATTCTTCCAGATTTGCACAAGGGACGACAACTATATCGATGCCTGTAAATTCTTCTATGCTCTCGATTACTGAGCCTGTGTGACCGATGATCGTACCGCTCTTGCCGTCGTACATTTCAAGTATGCTGCTCTGGAGATTGTATGCCACATTTATTGTGGGGTTATTTTCAATATAGTATTTTTCGGTTTCGCTGTAAGCGTATTTTTCAACGCCATATTTTTCTATATGCTTGCTGTAAAGAGCGGATGCATAGTTGCTGTTTGCCATGTTTACAGCATTTACTGCCATATCCAGCTGGTGAGCAAGCTCCTCGTCCTTGCCGGAGAGCATGAAATAGCAATCGTCAGTTCCGTATTGATATACAACTGTTTCGTCTTCCCAGCAACGGAAACATTCTTTGATTACAGCATCTATCTTACCCGCTGCCAGATCGGATTTCATTTGTACTTCGGTATTGTATTCAACGAAATCAGCCTTGCTGATATCGCCTTTCAGGAAAACATCGTTTTCGAAATATTTGGTTTTATTATCGGAAAGGTAACCGATGGTTGAGTTGTTCAGAGCATAGTAATCGAAATAATCAATATCGCTGTCCACGTTGTCGTTGATATATACTGCGGTATATTTTTTCATCAGAGATATGGATGAAAGCTCAGGAACTACCGGTGCTGCATCGACGGCGATCGGCATTGCGGATGTGTAATACGATGTGAATCGGTTATATTCATCAGCGGATACACACGGAATCACATCAATTAGGCCATCGGTCAGCATATCGACAAGTTCAGCGGAGGATGCCTCTACAAAGGTGTATTTGTGACCTGTATATTTTTGTATCTCCATCAGATAATCATAGGCAAATCCGTTGTACTCGCTGCCTGTTTTGTATATGCCGAAGTCGGGACAGGCTCCTACTCTAATGGTTTCGCCTTTAGTGGCAGCGAAAACGCTGATCGGAAATGAACATATGAATATAGCTGTGCATATCAGCAGCGATATCATTCTGTTCAGCTTATTATGTAACATGTTTTTTACCTTTCTTGAATATATAATATCTATACATATGATCGTAAGGTACACTTATTTAAGTATATAATTAGTATACCATGTAATGTAATCGAATTCAATACATTTAGTCTAAAATCTCATATATGTGCAATATAATTTGCAAATATTTGGTTATTGTACACAAAAAACTTGACATTTTATGCGTTGTGCGGTATAATTACTAATAACTTTATCCGAAACAGGGGAATAAAGGAATTATTTTTTAGGAGCAAGTATATGAATTGGTTTGAAAATGCAGTTTTTTATCATATCTATCCCATTGGTTATTTTGGCTGTGAACGTGTGAATGATCAGCAGTCAGAGCCATCTCATGTCATTCTGAAGCTTATTGATGATATACCTCATATCAAGGAGCTGGGATGCAATGCGATCTATTTTGGCCCTGTATTCGAGTCTGTAGCACATGGCTATGACACTATCGATTATACAAAGATAGATCGCCGCTTGGGTACAAATGAGGATTTCAAAAAGGTGTGCGATGCACTGCACGAAAATGGCATCAGAGTGGTGCTTGATGGTGTGTTCAATCATGTTGGCAGGGATTTTGCTGCCTTCCGTGATGTGCGTGAGCATAAGCTGGGCAGCGCGAAGAAAGACTGGTTCCATGTGCGCGAAGGAAACTCTCCCTATAATGATGGAATTTATTATGAAGGCTGGGAGGGTCATTACGAGCTTGTAAAGCTGAACCTCTACAATCCCGAAGTAAAGAACTACATCAAGGATTGCATCACGGGCTGGAAGAATGAGTTCGGCATTGATGGTCTGCGTCTTGACGTGGCATACTGCCTTGACCTCAATTTCCTGAAGGAGCTTCGTGGCCACTGCAAGTGGCTGAGCGAGGATTTCTTCCTGCTGGGTGAGACTCTTCACGGCGATTACAACACATGGATGAACGATCAGATGCTGGACAGCGTAACGAATTATGAGTGCTACAAGGGTCTTTTCTCCAGCTTCAATGATCTGAATATGTTTGAGATCTCTCATTCCATCAATCGTCAGTTTGGTAGCGAAAACTGGTGCATCTACAGAGGTAAGCACCTGCTCAACTTTGTGGATAACCATGATGTTACAAGAATCGCATCCATGCTGAAGATAAAGGAGCATCTGCCGCTTATCTATACGCTCATGTTCATGATGCCGGGTATTCCCGCAGTATATTACGGCAGCGAATACGGCGTGCTTGGCGATAAGCGTGGCAACAGCGACGATATCCTCCGTCCTGAGTTCGATGCTGAGCGCATGAAGAATGAGGGCATCCATGATCTTTGCGGACACATCCGTGGGCTTGCGGATATCGTGAGGGAGCATCCTGCCGCATCCTATGGTGATTACAACATGGTGCAGTTGACAAACAGGCAGTATGCCTTTTCCAGATGCTTTGAGGGAGAGACGCTTATCACTGTCATCAATGCGGATGGCGCACCGTTCACCTTCAATCTCAACCGTGGCGGCAAGGCAACAGATCTGCTGACAGGTAATGATATAGAGATGGGTGGACTCACACTGCAGCCTTATTCCTGCATGGTGCTCAAGGCTTGATAAGGATATAGTAACGTTTGAAAATATTATGATCCCTCCCCAGCTTATCGGGCGAGGGATCATTTGCAACAACTGACATAGGGGGTACGAATTATGACAAATGTTGAAGTCTGGCTGTGGATACTGCTGGTAATGCTGCCGCATAACGGGCGAACGCCCAAACTCCTTGCGGAATATGGCTCTGCGCTTGATGCGGCAATAGCCATGCGTGATGGCAAATGTGATATGCTCACTGCAGCTGAAAAGCAGCGTGTGGAGCGTACCCGTACCCGTGAAGTCAAGGCGCTGATAGCTGAGTGTGATCGTCTTGGTATTCGCATAGTGACGCTGGATGATCCTGAATATCCTCAGAAACTGAAGTGCATAGATGATCCGCCTATAGTGCTGTTCGTCAAGGGTGATCTGAGACCACTGAAGGATATGTCAGCAGTCGCAGTTGTGGGACCGAGGACTCCATCTGAATACAGCAGGCGTATAACAGGCGTGTTGTGCGATGATCTGGCAAAGGATGGCGTCGGAGTTGTAAGCGGTCTGGCGGTAGGTATCGATGGCGAGGCGCATCGCTGTACTGTAAACAGCGGCGGCTATACTGTCGGAGTTCTTGCCTGCGGTCACATGGTAAAATATCCTGCAGAAAATGAGGATCTCAAAAAATCCATAGTCGAAAATGGCGGAGCGATAATATCAGAGTTGTTCCCGTACACTTCAGCAAAGGTGTTCTATTTCAGGCAGCGGAACAGGATCATTGCCGGGATGTCCGAGGCAGCGGTGATAATCGAGGCGTCCGCAAAGAGTGGAGCATTGGTCACCGCGGAGCTGACGGGAGATCAGGGAAAGCCTGTATTTTGCGTGCCGCCGCACGATATCACTGATGATCGCTATTGCGGTGTGATTTCGCTTCTCAGGACTGCTGCTCTGCCGCTGTATGACGCAACTGATATCTATGCAAAACTTGCTCTGCGCAGCAAAGATGGATTCGATATTGCACGCTCAGACATATCTGAAAAGCCTTCGCAGCAGAAAGTGAAGAAACCAAAGCAGGATAGCGCAAGGAAAAAGCGTTCTGCTTCTGATGAAAAGCCGATGGCGCAGCCAACAGAGTTCGTGGAAGCGGTTACTGCCGAGGATATCGACATGACGCAGTTCAGTCCGGAAGAGGCGTTGGTGGTCACATTGCTTCAGGAGAAACCTCTTACCATGGATGAGATCATCGAGAAGAGCGGCAAGCGCCATGACGAGGTCTGCTCTATAGTGCTGGGACTTGAGCTGATGGATGCGGTAACCCGTTGCCAGAACGGCACTTTCATTCTTGCCTGAGTATCATAATCGATGCAGGCAATGAATATGCTGTATCAGACAGCCGCAAAGTGATCTTCTATTACTTCGTAGATGTGCATGGGGGAGACCTCCATTCGGTTGAGAAGTGTAAGAAAGCTTTCAGCTTCATCTTGTAGCGATGTGAAGTCATGCACTTCGTATTCTCCGCAGCGGAAACCGTAAGCTGTATAGGATATGTTGTCCTCGTTAGTTGTCTGTTCTGTGATTATATGCCACATGTTGTTCTACCTCTCTTTTTGTTTTGTGTCATACTCTCATTTTAACAGGTTGTCAAGAGTTTGTCCGTTAAGATTCCGTTAAGAAATCGCAATTTGCAATATATTCTACATATTAGACAAATTTGACAATTACAATTTGAAAATTATTGTGATTGTATTACCGAAAGTGTTATAGCGCTTTAGCGTAAAAAGTTCACAAGCTCCTGAAGATACTGTTAATATATGTCCCAATGATGATTGACATTAATTGCTTTTCCACGAATTCAACATTATTTTCAACAGAATAATTTGACGATAATGTGATAATAATGCGGTTTTGGGGGATATGTGTTGAAAACCTCCAAAAAAATCTCAACAATTCAACGTTTTCAACGATGTTATCAACACTTTTCAACGAGAAAAAAGTTGAAAAAAATCTTGCAGCCACAGCAACGAAAACTTGCATTTTATCTACGCAGTAATGCTGTTTGATCGCTTTTCGCTTTGTGAAAATGAAACAAAAAACCGATCAAAACTCATGCGTTTTGGCGATAAAAGTTGATTTTTGCGCCTGAACTGTTCAGCGGGCGGTCTGGGAATAACAAATGAAAAAACTCCATTCGGTTGTACGAACGGAGTTAGGTGGATAAAAACAATATAATGTTATAATGAAATATCTCCCGTTGTTCAGGCGGGAGATATTTTTGATATTTACTGCATTATTTCGAGCGCGTTGTGCTCCAGATCCAGTTTTGGCTCAACGAAAGTCTCCAAAGTCTTTACGCCCAGAACATACCAGTCCATGGTGTATACTTCGGCAGGCTCAAATGCGCCGCCCTGCTGGATCATTATGTTACCGGAGGTGTTTTTCATTTCGCCGCTGAAGATATAAGCATCGCCGCTTGTGACCTTAGGGATAAGGGCGTCTATTATATCCTGAGTGCCGTCCTTTGCACAGTCTAATGCGGGAGATACGCTTACCACGCCGTTTGCGAGATTGCCGACATATTCTTCAGGCTCCCATGTATCCATCTGCATCGACTTGAAGTTGGCAAGATACAGGCTGTCGTGATCGGTGTAGAAATACATCAGCAGATTTTCGTAATCAGCAGCATTTTTACTGTAATCGAGGTTTCCGATAACTTTGATTCCATTGCTTTCGCAGTATTCCACTGTCTCGGGAGACTCTGTGTAGCTTATGATGACATCACAGCCCTGTGCTTTCAGCGCGTCCACTGCACTGTGGATCTCATTGTCTTTAGAGGCGAACGCCGTTATCATTTCCGCATCCTTATAAACAAGCTGTGAACCGAGTGCGGCTGCGTTGACTACAGGTTTGGTGTAGATCATGCTTGGATCCACCACAATGCCTATCTTTTCCGTATCGGTGTTGTATGCGGCTGCCATGCCGGCGATGTATGCACCTTCGTACACATGATCGGTGTACGCATAGACATTAACTGTTCTTACGCGGGCGCCATAGCTGATAAAGTTCACATCCATATTCTTGCCTGCAACATCGGTAAGAACATTGGTGTAGAGCCAGCTTCCCGAAACGATATAGCTGCATCCTTCATCCACGAGCTTGTTAACCGCTGCGGAAAAATCGCTGATGTTCACATTATCAATGTAGTAGGATTCCACATCTGTGTATCCCGAAGCCGCCAGACGATCGGCATTGGCTCCTGTGGAATAACCGCCCATATCTACTTCGCCGTTGAATATGTATCCTACCTTGATGATATCTTCTGCTTCGACAGTTTCAGCGTCTGCTGATTCGGAAGTGCCTTCTGCAGTTTCTCCGCTGCTTTCGTCGTTGCCGTTACATCCTGTAGCACACCCGAGCATCATACACAATGCCAGCAGCACGGATGTTTTTTTCATCCAGCCAAAAGTCATATTATATTACCTCCGGTATAATTATCTTGACAAATACTAAAAGTAAAATCGTTTCAGAGGCATTTACGCTCCAAAATGGTCAAAAATACTTCTATTTATCTCATTATAACATATTCCGAAGAAAAAATCATTACTTTTTCAGAAATATTTCAAAGTATATTCAATTTTTCTGTTTCTTTTTCTGAAATTATGTGCTATAATGATATATGTATAATTGGCTAAGTGTGCCCGTGCTATACGGAAATGATATATATCTGTCCCGGCACCGAAAAAGAAAGGAATATTATGAAACTGAGAAGAATTTTAAGTCTTGCAGCGGCAGTAGCTATTGCAGTTTCTGCGGCAGGCTGCTCCATCAAGGTAAACACCAACGATTTTGAGTCTGTCATAACATCCGTGAAGCTGGATGATGAGGATGTAGTGGCAAAGCCTACAGGCGAAGCTCACAAGGGAGATGACGCACTGGTCATTGATTATCTGGATTTCAAAAAGGAATATCTGTATTGGCTCAAGTCCTATGAGATAACAGATGACAGCGCAGATGAAGCCCTTATCACCTGTGCGACGCAGCGCAGCTCTATCATAACATATCTTATCAATGAGCGCATCATCAACGATAAGGCTGCAGAGCTTGGCGTGGATCAGTTCACACAAGAGGAACTGGATAAGCTGGAGGCGGATTATCAGGAAAATCTGAAAGCCCAGTTTGAATATTTTGGAACTTATGTTGCGGATTATGGCACTCTCGCAGAGGGAGAGACTATCGGAGAAGACCTGATGCTTTCCAGAGGTGAGGTTGAATTTGATAAATATCTTGCGGATTGCCAGCTGACAAGAGATGATCTGCTTACATGGCAGCGCAATGCTCTGTTGGTGGAGAAGGTGCAGCAGGCAGTCACCAAAGATATCGTTATTGACGACAGCGATGCACAGGATGTTCTTGATGGATATATCGCTACAATAAAGCAGCTTTATGAGGAGGATCCCGTATCCTACGAAACAGGCGGACAGAATATGTCATTCTGGCTCCCCGAGGGCAGCCGAAACATCAAGCATATCCTCATTGCAATGGAGGAGATGGACAGCGACGAGATAGCTTATCTGCGTGATAGCGGAGATGAGGCAGGCGCTGACGCCCTCAGAGCCGAAAAGCTTGCTCCGCTTGAGCAGCAAGCTACTGAGATAATAAATATGCTGGATAACGGTGCGGATTTTGATGAGCTGATCAAGGAGTTCAGTGCAGATGCAGCAGGCTCTGCTATGTATCCCGAGGGTTATACCGTTATTCCGAACAGCGTTTCCTTTGTTGAGGATTTCGTTGAGGCTGCTTATGCAGTGGAAAATATCGGCGATTATGTGCTGGCGGCTTCTGATTACGGCTGGCATATCGTGATGTATGCATCCGATGCGGAGATCCCTCAGGAGACTCTTGATATGTACAAGGGATATGTGATGGAGAGCCTGATGGAAAAGGCGCAGACAGAGACTTTCAACAATGCCCTTACCGAATGGCAGAAGGAATACGGATATGAGATTGATTATGAGGCTCTGAATATTTCCGAGCCTGCCGAGACAGCTGAAACAGCTGCGGCAGAATAAGGAGGAGCCATGAATAAAAGATCAACAGCAATAGCAGCAGCCATCGTTATGATGTTATCCATGGCTGCATGCTCTGACAAGGATGGAACTTCATCCGATACAAGTGGCACATCCACTCCCACTGGAAATGTGTCGCAGGTGGAGACTACGGGCGCTTCCGTGCTTTCGGCGGATATTGCAATGGATACTCCTGTTGCATTTGCCACACTTAAAGGATCCGCAGAGGATGTTACATTGAATGTTACTTTTCTTGATTTCATCAAGGAATATAAATACCGTCTTGCCGGATATCAGATAACTGACGACAGCGCTGAGCCTTATGCATCGGTGCTTGCCGATGAACGAGAGTACATAGTTAATTATCTTATCAATGAGAAGATAATGTACAGGAAGTTCACCGATCTGGGACTCACGATCTCTGCTGATGAAGAGGCGAAGATCGATTCTGATACCGAGGCGGGTATTGAGCAGATCAAGGCTCAGATCAAGGCGAGGATCGAGCAGGCAGAGCTGCTCCCCGATGAGGAACTTGCGCAGAAGGTCGAGGATGAATACGCTAAGCTCATTGCCGATTGCGGACTGACCTATGATGATATCCGCAACTGGCAGAAGAGCATCGTTGTGCAGACAAAGCTTACAGAACATCTGAATGCTGAGTTCGTTTATGATCCCACAAACACTGAACAGCAGATAGAGGCTATCGTGGAGTCTGCAAAAAGCAACTATGAAGCAGATCCTTCCAGCTATAACATGGACGCTATGAAGAGCCTGTGGATACCCGAAGGCTCCAGAAACATCAAGCATATCCTGCTGAAGTTTGAGGACGATATCATGACAGAGATATCCACTCTTCGTGGCGAAGGCAAGACAGCGGAAGCGGATGCTCTGAGGGATGCCAAGATCGCAGAGATGAGCGATGAGATATCCGAAGTTGAGAGCAAGGTTGCAGCAGGCGAGGATTTTGCCGAGCTGATGGATAAGTACAGTGACGACGGTGATACTACGATATCCTATCTTATTGTTCCCGGAACGGCTGTTTATATGGATGGCTTTGCCGAGACTGCGCTTTCGATCAGCGAAATAGGCGGAACGGCAGTATGCATTACCGATTACGGATGGCACATTATTAAGTATATAGAGGAAGCAAAGGTATCCGAAGATGATACAAAGGCATATAAGGATTCCCTGCATCAATACATGGAGGAGCAGTATCGCTCACAGAATTTCGGCAGCGCTATGAAGGAATGGCGTGCTGAATATACTATCGAGATAGACAGAGATCTGCTCATTCTCGGTGAAGAGACTACCGAAGCATAAAATACCCCGAAACCACAAAATTTTTGAAAACGGAGTAAAGATATGAATACACCAATTTCTGATTTCCTTGAAAAGTACACCACAGGCGGCGCTCTCAGACTGCATATGCCCGGTCATAACGGTGCATATCCCCACGATATTACCGAGATCGAAGGCGCAGACAGCCTTTATGAGACAGATCGCACCAAGAGCATTATTGGCTTGAGTGAGAAAAATGCAGCAGAAATTTTCGGCACTGACCGCACCTGTTATTCCTGCGGCGGCAGCACTTTGTCCATTCAGGCGGCGTTGGCTATTCTTAAGGCGCAGGGCTGTAAGACTATCGCGGCATCAAGATACTCGCACAAAAGCCTGCTGCAGGCCGCTATTCTGCTGCACATGAATATTAAATGGCTGTATCCTGAGGAATATCTCAGTGCAGATGTGGATTACAGCGGCGAGGCTCTTGCAGGCTGTGATGCTGTGTTCATGACAAATATCGATTATCTCGGTGGCAGCTGTCGTTTGCCGCAGACAAATCTGCCTGTTGTGTGTGACAACGCGCATGGTGCATATCTTAAATTCCTCGATAAAGAAAAGTTCGGAAATAAGTATCTCCATCCGACGGAATTCGGTTTCCCTGTTATCAGTGCGGAATCTGCTCACAAGACTCTGCCCGTTCTGACAGGCGGTGCATATCTGCATTTCGCAAATGGCGCAGACCATAGCCGTGCCAAGGAAATGATGTCTTTGTTTGGCTCGTCCAGTCCGTCTTATCTCATGCTTGAGAGTCTTGATAAGTTCAATAAGTTTATCACCGAGCGCCCTGAATCGGTAAATTATGCTTGCGAGGCGGTTGCTAATCTGAAGGAGAAGCTCGCAGGATTTGATATCCCGCTGAAGGAATCCGACCCGCTGAGAGTTGTTGTCAAGGCTTACGAATACGGCTATAATGGCTTCAATTATGCTGACAAACTCCGTGCAAACGGCGTTGAGTGTGAGATGTCCGATCGCAATCATGCGGTGCTGATGTTCTCTGCCGCATCCACTCATAAGGATTGCCAGCGTGCGCTCACGGCTATGTCGCTCATTCCTCAGAAAAAGCCTATTCCAAAGGCAGAGTATCCTGTGCTGAAGCCTAAGGCAGCGCTTCCGGCTTACGATGCAGTGTTTATGCCGCAGACGAAGGTGCCGCTTGCAAAGGCTATCGGCTTTGTATGCGGTAATGTGAATACTCCGTGTCCTCCCTGCATTCCTGTGGTAATGCCAGGCGAGATCATCAGCGATGAGGCTGCGGAGGCACTGCGTCTGTACAATGTGAAGGAAGTATCTGTTATTACTAAGGTGCGCTGATATCAGAGCGTTGGATGTTTCGCAGGCGGAGTTTTATTCCTCCTTGTGCGAACAGGCGTAAGTCGCAGAAATCGGAGCGTCTTTGAAACGGATTGCTGTCTACCTTGCTGTAAATTAGCGTGTGCGGCGGAAAATACACGGTAAGCAGTTCGGAGTGTTGGCGTGCTGCTACTGTGATTGCGGCGTGTTGGCGTGTGATTCCCGAACGATGCCTATATATTCCGAACAGGATACACAACCATATGTTCAACAATAGCATTCCCCATAATAATGTTCGCAGCACAGGATCCGAGACCGTAAGATGAGTCAGGATAAGCAGCGCTGCACTTGTTATTCCCCATCCGAGAGGCGCTGCAATATGCCCGAAAAGCGCTCTCGGCGGAGGGGCAGCATTAAGTTTATAACTAGGCGCCGAATAAAGCAGTTTCAAGGCTTTGCGGCGCTTTTCGCCACACAGCGGAGGCATTACCATCCTACCGCTGCGATATATCGGCGCGGTGCCTATGGCGAGAGTTGTTGCGGTATCTCGGACAATTATCGCATCGGGAACATCGGACGGGAGTATGGTTTCATATAATGTGATGATACCGTGCCGTATAAGTATGCTTTCTCTGCTGAATGTCACAGTGTATCGGTACAATCTTATCGTGTTTCGCACAAAAGCAAACAGCCATGCCGCAGAAACAAAAACAGCAATAACGGTTGTTATTCGCGGCACTGCAATGCGCAGAGAGCTTAGTATCTCAGCCAATCCATCTGCGGTGTTGTTTATCAGCTGTGAAAGAGCATCGTAATATTCGCTGCCGAAAAGGTTTCCTAGCCTTGCTGTAGTGATTGAGAACAGTATTGTGCCGCCCAGCGCTTTTGTCTGAGAAAACGCCCCCGCAAGAACAGAGGAGAAGTGCGGCTTAATGGTGGGATATGTTTTGCTTTTGGGGATAAGATCAAAATCCTCATCCTGTTGCAGGTAGAACGATACTTTTCCCGCAAAGGTGTGAACGATTATCTTTTTGCCATGCAGCAGCCGAAGCAGCGGCGTGTGGCGGATATCTATGCGGCGCACTGCTTTCAGGGGTATGCGGAAATATCTGCGTAAGACAAGCCCCTTTCTTAGCAGCAGAATGCCGTTATCTGTACGGACTTGTACAAAAAAACGGCGCAAAATGTAGTAAAAAATCAAATCCATATATTATCAGAGAGGTTGGTACATATCCAATGAAAACAGGTTGCATTATTCTTGCGGGCGGCGCAGGAAAGCGCATGAAGTCCGAGCGTCCAAAGGTTCTGGCAGAAGTGCTTTGCAAGCCCATGCTTGGCTGGGTGCTGGATGCCGGCGAGAGCTTTGGCTTTGATAAAATTGCGGTCGTTACAGGCTATAAAGCAGAAATGACCGAGGAATATATCAGATCCCGCGGCGGAGATATCCGCACCTGCTTGCAGAAAGAACAGAAAGGCACAGGCGATGCGGTGAAGTGCGCCGCAGAGGTCATCAAGGAGACAGACTGCGTGTGCATTCTTAACGGAGACGCACCTTTTATCGATAGCGAAACTATCCGTGCATCACTCGCATATCACATCGAAAAAGGTTCAGAGGTGACAGTGATCACCGCCGAGATAGAAAATCCCACAGGCTACGGACGTATCATCCGCAAGGACGGCGAGTTTTCCGCAATACGTGAACAAAAGGATTGTTCCCCCGAAGAGGCTGAAATATGCGAAGTTAACAGCGGTGCATACTGGTTCGATTCCGCTGTGTTGCTGGAGACACTGCCGAAGCTCTCCACAAACAATGCCGCAGGCGAGTATTATCTCACTGATTGCGTGGAGTATATGCAGAAACGTGTGGCTTTCAGATCTGAAAATCCCGATATAGTTCTCGGCGCGAACACAAGAAAGGCGCTGTACGAGCTTAACACAATAGCAAGGAACAGTGTCATCGAGAGACACATGGATAACGGAGTCAGCTTTGTTGCACTTGACGGAATAATCATCGGCAAGGATGTTAAGATAGGCTGCGATACTACCATCATGCCGAACACTGTCATCCTCGGTGACACCGAAATAGGCTGCGGCTGCAGTATCGCTGCAAACTGCCATATAGAAAACTGCAGGATAGCAGATAATGTTTCTCTTGACAATGTGCAGGCATATGACTCGGTAATTGAGGAGAATGTGAAGATCGGTCCGTTTGCTCAGCTGCGCCCCGGAACTACGATACGTAAGGGAGTAAAGATCGGTGATTTCGTGGAGATAAAGAATTCCGACATCGGCGAGAATACCGCAGTGGCGCACCTTACCTACGTCGGCGACAGCGATGTGGGCAGAGGTGTGAATTTCGGCTGTGGATGCGTCACCGCAAATTATGACGGAATCAACAAGTATCGCACAAAGATAGGCGATCACGCGTTCATCGGCTGTAACACAAATCTTATCGCACCTGTGGAGGTCGGCGATAACGCATCAACTGCCGCAGGCTCCACAATTACAAAGAACGTTCCCGAAAATGCTCTTGCAGTGGAACGTGGAAATATGCGTGTTATTGAGAACTGGAGCAAGAACTTCAAGCGCAAGAAGAAATAAATGCTGTTTAATGAGGTAATAATATGAAAGCACTTATCGTAGTGGATTATCAGGTGGATTTTGTTTGTGGCACCCTCGGATTTGAGGGTGCGGAGAAACTCGAATCTGTCATTCTCGGCAAGATAGAGCAGTGCCGCAATGATGGCGGTCAGGTGATATTCACGTTGGATACTCACAGCGAGGATTATCTCAGCACTGCCGAGGGCAAAAAGCTGCCCATCATTCACTGCGTTGACGGCGCTGACGGACATAAGCTTTATGGCAAGGTATCGGATGCGGTGCAGGACGGCGATATCGTGATAAAAAAACCATCCTTCGGCTCGATGGAGCTTGCTGATCTGCTTAAAAAGTGCGATTTTGACGAAGTTGAGCTGTGCGGACTGGTTACGGATATCTGTGTGCTTTCCAATGCAGTTATAGCAAAGGCGGCTCTGCCTGAATCGAGGATAATCGTGGATAGCTCTGCCTGTGGTACTGCTGATCCAGATGCTCACAGGCGTGCGCTCGACTCCATGCGCGGAGTGCAGATAGATATCATCTGATACATACACATCACAAACTGAGAGGTATTCTATGATAAACGAACAGAATTGCTCCATGCTGTGTGATTTCTATCAGCTTACTATGGGAAACGGATATTTCCGTACAAAGCACGCTGACAGGATCGCTTATTTCGATATGTTCTTCCGCCGTGTTCCCGATGGCGGAGGCTTCGCTATTGCCGCAGGTCTGGAGCAGGTGGTGAATTACATCAACGGTCTGCATTTTTCAGGGGAGGATATCGAATTTCTTCGCGGAAAGGGCATCTTTGATGAGGGCTTTCTGGAATATCTCAGGGATTTCAAATTTACGGGCGATATATGGGCGGTTCCCGAGGGTACGCCTGTTTTTCCGCATGAGCCTATCCTTACGGTAAGAGCGCCCTCTATTCAGGCTCAGCTTATAGAGACGATGGTGCTTCTGCTGCTCAATCACCAGTCGCTGATCGCGACAAAGGCAGGCCGCATCGTTCAGGCGGCGCAGGGCAGAGTGGTTTCAGAGTTCGGTTCGCGCCGTGCACAGGGTACAAGCGGAGCATTGCTGGGAGCAAGAGCGGCTTATATTGCGGGATGTGACGGCACTGCCTGCGTTATGGCGGATGAGCTGTACGGCGTTCCGTCTACAGGTACTATGGCGCATTCGTGGGTGCAGATGTTCGATACGGAGCTTGAGGCGTTTGAGGAATACTGCCGCACCTATCCTGACAGCACAACGCTACTTGTGGATACCTATAATGTGCTGAAAAGCGGCGTTCCAAATGCGATAAAAGCATTCGATACTGTGCTGAAACCGTTGGGCGCCAGACCAAAGGGGATCCGTCTTGATTCGGGCGATATCGCATACCTTTCGATAGAGGCGAGAAAGATGCTGGATGAGGCAGGTTATCCCGATTGCAAGATAGTAGCCTCCAACAGCCTTGACGAATATATTATTACCGACCTGCTTCGTCAGGGTGCGAAGATCGACATCTTCGGCGTGGGCGAAAGACTTATCACTGCAAGGAGCGAGCCTGTTTTCGGCGGCGTATACAAGCTGGTGGCGACAGAAGAGGACGGCAAGGTCATTCCCAAGATAAAGATATCTGAAAACGTAGAGAAGATCACAAATCCGCATTTCAAGAAACTGTATCGCCTCTATGACAACAAGACGGGCAAGGCGATAGCGGATCAGATATGCGTATATGATGAAACTATCGACGATACACAGCCGCTGACGATATTTCATCCTGAGCACACATGGAAGAAAAAGACCGTTACGGATTTTACCGCTAAGGAGCTGCAGGTGCCTGTTTTTGTTGGCGGAAAGCAGGTATATGAGCTGCCACATATCAGTGATATCCGCAGCTACTGCAAGTCTCAGATAGATACGCTCTGGGATGAGATGAAGCGTTTTGAGAATCCCCACAAGTATTATGTGGATCTTTCACAGAAGCTGTGGGATATTAAACACGGTCTGCTTGACCGCAGAGGGGAGAGTTTCTGATGCTGGAAACGGTAAACGATTTTGGCAGAAAGGTCACTGCGCTGTTTGAAGTGGATAAATACTGCACCTTTGCGCCGCCCGAGGAGACTCTCGGTGTTATAGATACATCCGCTGCAAGGGACGGAAGCAGAGGCATCGCTTTTTTATGCGATGAGATACGCACGAATTTTGATGGTATCATTCATCGCGCAGGATATAAGCAGATATGCTCTGTGACCATCGTAAGGAGCTTTGAGACTACCTTTGACGACGAGCTGCAGATAGATTCGCCGACAGGCTGCATCAGGATTACCGATTGCTCGCTGAACAAATTTTTTCTGCGTCAGCTTATCAATTCTTTGTGCCGCATCTACTACACCATGCGTGAGGACGCATGCAGTGCGATGTATGATGCCTGTTCTTCGAGGGCAATGGAGCATTTTGCCGGTGATATTCCATCGGTGGATGTCAGCCTTGCGGATAGTGAATCTGTGGCTGTGAGTGTGGTACAGGAAGAAACCCCTGCACCTGTTGAGATACCCGACGGCAAGATCGAGTGGCTTTCTAAGGAGAATGATAATGAAGGCATCGCTGATGATACTGATTTTTCTGCAAACGACTTGCCCGAGGATATGACCCGTGAAGAGATGATCGCCTTTCTTAAAGACGGCATCAACGAGATAAATTCATCGTCGGATGACGATGACGAGATCGATGGATTTGAATCAGTCTCTGATGAAGAGCTGATGGCAGAACCTGCGCCTGTAGCTGCGGAGGCTGAGCCTGAAGCGACTTCGCAGACGGAGGGAACGGCACCTGTAACAGTAAATGAGGTTGCTGAAACCGAACAGCTGCCAGAGTCTGAGGTTGCAGCGATCGATCCTTCTGTAGCATTGGGACTCACCATAGAGCCTGAATCTGATGACATATACATAAAGGCAAGCCGCAGGCTGAGGGAATTCTGCGTTGAGGGGCGTCTTGAAATGCCGCAGATAGAGAACGCTGTAAAGGAAAATATGGTAAGCACCGCCGAATCCTATTCAGCTCTTATAGCGGAGAACGATATCCCCGATGCGATCGCACAGCGTGTGGATGATCTGAAAAACGCCACCGACCGTCTTGCGGAATATTTTGCTATGGGAGAGGATATAGCGGCAAGAGTAATGTTCTTCATGCTTTATCAGATGCTTTCCTATTCTGATAGAATCGCGGAGCAGGAGGATACCAAAGAGCGTATCAACGACTTTTTCCGACGCTATGGTCCTGCGGGTCTTGCACTGTCGCTGATAGACAGCGGAATTTAAGTAAACATGAGGTGATACGATGCCGCCCAGGCTTATAATAGTAGTCCCTTGCTATAATGAGCAGGAGGTACTTCTTGTAACAGCGCCGTTCTTTCGGGACAAGCTTATTTCTTTATCAGACAAGGGATTGATATCCGTTGACAGCCGTGTGATGTTCGTGAACGATGGCAGCAAGGATAACACATGGGAGATTATCGAGAAGCTCTCGAAAGAAGATGAGCATTTCATCGGTATATCCCAGAGCCGCAACCGTGGGCATCAGAATGCGGTGCTGGCAGGTCTTATGGAGGCAAAGGATATCTGCGATATCACCATAAGCATCGATTGCGACGGTCAGGATGATATCAACGCCATGGACAAGATGGTGGAGGAATATCTGAACGGCTGCGAGATAGTATATGGAGTCCGCTCCGCGCGAAAGACCGACACGTTCTTCAAACGCAACACCGCCCGTGGTTTTTATAAGCTGATGAACTTTATGGGTGCAGAGGTGGTCTATGACCACGCGGATTATCGCCTTGTGAGCAGCAGAGTGCTGCAGGAATTTGCGAATTTCAAGGAAGTAAATCTGTTCCTGCGTGGAATGTTCCCGCTGGTCGGATTTAAGAGTACGTCCGTTTACTACGAACGCAGTGAGCGCCTTGCGGGCAAGAGCCATTATCCGCTCAGCAAGATGCTGAATCTTGCTTTTGACGGAATAACAAGCCTTTCCATAAAGCCTATCAAGATGATATTCGGCCTCGGAATGATGATAGCAGTGCTGAGCTTTATCGGAGTGATATGGGCTGTGGTGGAGCGGTTTCTCGGCAACACCGAAAGCGGTTGGGCGTCCACGATATGTATCGTGTGCTTTCTGAGCGGAGTGCAGCTTATCTCTATCGGCGTTATCGGAGAGTATATCGGTAAGATATACATGGAGGTAAAGCAGCGACCAAGGTATATCATCAGCGAGCGCACTTATGAAAAGCAGGAGAATGACAGCCATGAGTGATTTCAGTATAAATGAAATGCGCTCCATGCAGGAGCAGCTTCAGGAGAAATACAAGGACAAGTGGGAGCATATCTCACCCGAGGTCGGAAAAAACAAGCTGCTGTGGATGATAGGAGAAATAGGCGAGGTCATAGATATTGTCAAGAAGAACGGTGGTACAAAAGCCTGTGAAAACAGCGAGATACGCAAAGAACTGGTTGAGGAGCTTGCGGATGTGCTTATGTACTATAATGATGTTCTGCTCTGCTACGGAATTACCGCAGAGGAGCTTAAACAGGTTTATACCCAGAAGTTTGAGGGGAATATGAAGCGTTGGTAAACGGGCAGGAGGTAAGTCATGATTGATGTAAGATTTCATCCTGAATATTGCTGTACTTCGATTCATATTAAATCAGATATATTTCTTCCTGTTGAAGATTACAAAGATCTGCCATTATCGGAACAATTGATCGCTGAACTTGAAAGACTTGATGATAGAGTAATGGATGTGATCGATTGGAGCAATCCCGGCGGCGAAAGTCCCTTAACTTATGAAGAACGAAAAGAGCTTTACCAATTCGCTCAAAGTATATATCAAAAAATCAAGGAAGAATTGGGCGATGATTATAATGTCGTTGGCGATTGCAGCGGCTGGCTGAATCCCGATAAATGAATAAATATAAAAAATCCGCACAGCCGAAACTGTGCGGATATTTTTATCAAAGCTGTGACTCCATCGATAAGCCGAGTTCTGTCGTGTATGACCATCTATCTAGTCCTGCCGTCGCCGACAGGATCAAGCCACCTTACAACGGGGCACGCCGAGCAGACGCGTTATCCCCCGCACCAATCGGTGTTGCATCGGATAGGGTTTACATAGCAGTACAGTCTCCTGCACTCTGGTGAGCTCTTACCTCGCCTTTCCATCCTTACAGGAGTGCGATGCTCCTGCGGTATATCTCTGTTGCACTAGCCCTAAGGTCGCCCTCGGCTGACGTTATCAGCTACCCTGCTCTGTGATGCTCGGACTTTCCTCATTACCCTTGCGGGTCCCGCGGTCATATAATGAAGTCACGAAGCCTAGTATAACACAATTTCCCGAAAAAATCAAGCATTTATGCAGAGTTTATAGGATATATATCAGTATACTTTGAGTATATTTTTAGAATTATTACACCAAAAGTTTGCTATTTTCCGCGAATTTTCCGACTGCTTGACAAATTTGGTTTTCTGTTGTATAATTAAAATGTATAGCTATGAATATAAGGCTCGGTTTATGTATATTAATGCCTTCTTTCCGCTATGGTAAAGATGGACTTTTACACTGAATTCACCCTGGAAAGGAACTTATTATGGATTATAACATTAAAGAAGTATCCGAAAGACTTCGTGCATGTCGTGAGGCGCTGGATTTCACTCCCGAATATATGGCTGAACGCACACAGGTGTCGGTACAGGATTATCTGACTTTTGAAAACGGTGAGCGTGATCTTCCTCTGTCCTTCATGAACAACTGTGCCGAGGCACTCGGTATGGAGCTGATCGCACTGCTGACAGGTCAGTCGCCAAAGCTGACGAAGTATTCCGTCGTCAGAAACGGAGAGGGTCTGCGAGTGGAGCGCCGTGAGCGTTTTGAATACTATCACCTTGCATATATGTTCAAGAATAAGTGCCTGGAGCCTATGCTGGTTACTGCGCCTTATCTTGAGGAGCAGCAGAATGCGCCTATCAAAATGTCCACTCACGAGGGACAGGAGTTTGACTACATTATTTCCGGCAAGATGAAGTTTATCATCAACGGTCATGAGGAGATACTCGGCCCCGGCGATGCCCTTTATCTTGATTCCAAGAATCCCCACGGTATGATCGCGGTGGGCGGCGAAGACTGCACATTTATCGCTATTCTCGTTTCGTGATACATATATAAACAAAGGAAAGGACAAACAATAATGGATGTAGCATCATACCATCTCAATTTTGTCAATGAAGGCTATGACAAAAATGGGATACTGAATAAATTTGAGATAAAATACCCCGAAAATTTCAATTTCAGCTATGATATCATTGATAAATATGCTGAACTGGAGCCTGACAGACGCGCTCTTATATGGGTGGATCTGGAGGGAAATGAGCGCACTTTTACCTTTGGCGATCTGTCCAGACTTTCCACAAAGGCTGCGAATATGTTCACGGAAATGGGCATCAAGAAGGGTGACCATGTAATGCTGGTGCTGAAAAGAAATTATCAGTTCTGGTATGTTATCATGGCGCTGCTCAAGATCGGTGCGATAGCTATTCCTGCTACTCATCAGCTTACAACAAAGGATTTCGTTTACCGCTTTGAGGCTGCTGATGTAAAGGCTGTTATTGCAACCAGTCATGCAGATGTTTCCCACTATGTTGAGGAAGCCGATGAAAAGCTGGGCGGCTGTCTGAATGCGAAGTTCATAGTAAACGGCACAAGAGACGGTTGGACCAACTTTGATGAGGAAATAGAAAAGTTCCCCGAGGTCATGGAAAGAGTGTCCACCAAGGCGGATGAGACCTTCCTGCTGTATTTTACATCAGGCACTACAGGTTATCCCAAGATGGTAATTCACGATCATACCTATGCTCTTGCGCATATTCAGACTGCAAAGCACTGGCATAACGTTGATCCCGATGGTATCCATCTTACGATCTCCGATACTGGCTGGGCAAAGGCTGCATGGGGAAAAATGTACGGTCAGCTCATCATGGGAACCTGCTTGTTTGTATATGACTTTGACAGATTCATTCCCGAAAATATGCTGGCTGTTATGGAGAAATACAAGATCACCACATTCTGCGCGCCTCCTACGATGTTCCGTTTCTTCATCAAGACAGGTCTCGGTAACTATGACCTTTCCAGCTTGAAATATTGCACCATCGCAGGCGAGGCTCTTAATCCCGAGGTCTACAACAAGTGGCTGGAGTATACAGGAATCAAGCTTATGGAGGGATTCGGTCAGACGGAATCCACCCTTATCCTTGCAAACACCATCGGCATGACTCCTAAGCCCGGTTCCATGGGCAAGCCTACGCCGCTTTATGATGTGGTGTTGGTTGACGCAGACGGAGATCCTGTTCCGACAGGCGAAACAGGCGAGATTTGCATCCGCAGTAAATATTGCGATCAGCGCGGTCTGTTCCGCGGTTACTACCGTAATGAGGAAGTCACAAACGAGACATGGAGTGACGGACTTTACCATACAGGCGATACCGCTTGGATGGATGAGGATGGCTACTACTGGTATGTAGGCAGAAACGATGATGTTATCAAGGCAAGCGGTTACCGCATCGGTCCGTTCGAGATCGAAAGCGTACTGATCGCACATCCTGCAGTTCTTGAGTGTGCTGTAACAGGCGCTCCCCATCCTATCAGAGGAATGGTGGTAAAGGCTACTATTGTTCTGACTAAGGGATATAACGCAAGTGATGAGCTGGTGAAGGAGCTTCAGGAGCACGTTAAGAAGAACACTGCTCCTTACAAGTATCCGAGAATAGTGGAATTTGTGGATGAGCTTCCCAAGACCATAAGCGGTAAGATCAAGCGCACAGATATCAGAAAACGTGACATCGAGAAATATAATGCGGAAAATCCGCTGTAATAAGGAGAATTCAAATGGTAGTAATAGAACTTGAAAATGGCAAGAAGATCAAGCTGGAGCTGTATCCCGAAAAGGCTCCCATCACTGTTGAGAACTTTCTGAAGCTGGTTGGCGAGGGTTTCTATGACGGACTGATATTCCACAGAGTAATCAAGGATTTCATGATCCAGGGCGGCGATCCCACAGGCACAGGTATGGGCGGCGCAAAGGAGAAGATCAAGGGCGAGTTCCTGATGAACGGCGTTGCAAACGATCTGCGTCACGAGCGTGGTGTGATATCCATGGCAAGAGCGCAGAATCCCAACTCCGCAAGCTCCCAGTTCTTTATCGTTCACAAGGATTCTTTTTTCCTTGATGGACAGTATGCGGCATTCGGCAGAGTCACCGAAGGCATGGATGCTGTCGATGAGATTGCTGAGACTCCGACAGACTTCAGTGATCGTCCCAGAACCGATATGAAGATGAAGAAGGTCTACATTGAAGAATAATTCGCAAAATGCGTCCGAAAGGGCGCATTTTGATGTTTTACAGATAATAATCCGATTATGTTATATTGCACAAAAAAATAAGTGTATTTTAATCTAAATGTGTCTATTTTCGGCTCAGATTTGCTTAATTACCCGCTGTTGCTATTGACAAAAGCGCTATTTTATAGTATCATAGAAGAATAGTAGTATAGGCTAAGTATGCCTTTTTATAGGAACTATAAAAAAGAGGTTTAAAATGCGTTTTGGAAGTGTAGCATTTTTTAAAGTGCTTATAAAGACCGTGCTGTGCATCGTGTTTTTCCTGCCCCTCGTTCTGTGTGTGGTTTTTGCTGTTATGCTCTGGCATAAGGGCGCTGCGCTTGAGGAGATACAGCATGAAAATGATGTGCTTGCATCAAAGGTTGCATATCTGAGCGGTGAGGAAAACCCATCTGTTGAAGGCTTTTATGAGATATATTCGGCGAGCGGATTATCAGATGAGGCTCTTATCGCATATATCGATGGCAGAAACAGCGTGACAGGTAATGACACTGAAAGCAAGGAAGTTCAGGCTGTCATTCCCCATGAGGATCATCAGGAACAGGAAATAGCAGAGTCCGATGAACCGGCTCCCGCCGATACAAAGGAATCGGCTGAAACAGCCGAGACAGAGGAAACAAAGACAGTTGAGGTGCTGCAGCCCGTAAATCCTTACGAGGATATGTATGAGGATATGACGGTGCGCGTCCCTGCATCCTATGTGCGTGAGGAGAATACAGTTTACCTCACATTTGATGACGGCCCCTCTGCCAATACATACTCAATGCTCTATTATCTGGATAAATACAATCTGAAGGCAACTTTTTTTGTTGTTCCCAACCGCACCGAGGAGTGTTACGCTCTGATGAAGCAGATAGTGGACAGTGGTCATGCTATCGGAGTACACAGCGCTTCTCACGAATATGAAAAGATATATGCCTCCGTTGAAGCATACCTTGAGGATTTTTACGATGCATGGCAGATGATCTATGAGGCGACAGGCGTCAGGACTGAGATATTCCGTTTCCCGGGCGGCAGCAAGAATGATTACAACGAGGCTACCAGGGATGCGATCATCGAGGAGATGACCCGCCGCGGATTCAGGTTCTATGACTGGAATGTGGACAGCAATGACGCCGGTGGTGCCACATGGACGGAAATGTTCACATCAGTTCCCGAGGACATCTCAAACAACTATCGCTCAGTGGTGCTGTTCCATGATTCTGCACAGCGTGAGAATACTGTGTATGTGATGGAGGATATCATCAAGAAACTTATTCAAGAAGGCTATAAATTCGATAAGATAAACAACAACACGCAGCCTGTCCAGTTTATCGGGCCGTTTGCGTAATGCTTAACAGAAAGGATAACCGATATGGGTATTAAGGATAATTTTTCGCAGGCAGTAAAAGAACTGTGGAAGAAGGATGGCATGGAGGAGGGCAATGACGCTCCTGTGATCCGCGATGGCGTTCCTACACAGCTGGATCAGTATCTGGCTCAGCCTGAGGCAGCTCCCGTTCAGCCCGCGGCTCCCGTGCAGAATCCTGTAGCTGCTCAGCCGACACAGGCTGAAGAACCTGTTCCCGTTCGCAATGATGACCAGCCTGCGCCCCCTGTTCCTGCTCCTGCTTCAGCAGATGCGACGTCTCAGGATGTAAGACCTGCAGGTGTTCCGTTGGAAACTCCGTATTATCGCCCTCAGGCTACTCCCGAGCAGCCTGTACAGAGCGCTCCCGCAGCACAGAATGCAGGATTCAACGGCGGGTATGCCCCCCAGAATACCGGTTACAATGCAAATGACGGATTCGGCGGCGGATACGTCCCTCCTTCTAACGGTAATGTGAATGCAAACCGCGCAGCAGGCGTTACCGATGAAGTTACTGTTATTTCCAGAAACACCATCATTGACGGTAATGTGCGCTCACTCGCAAATATGCAGGTTGATGGTAACATCAAGGGCAATGTGGAGACCACCAGAGATATCGATATGACCGGTAAGGTAGTTGGTGATATCAAGTGCAACAATGCGTCCATGAATTCTGCTGCTATGCAGGGTAATATTATCAGCAAGGGTAAAATGCGCATGGACAGAGATACTATACTTATCGGCGATCTTACATCTCAGTATGCGGACGTTAACGGCCGTATAAGAGGCAAGCTGGAGATCGCAGGCAAGGCAGAGCTGAAGCGTGACGCTATCGTATTCGGTGATATCAATGCCTCCACTATTGCGGTAACAGACGGCGCTATTATTCAGGGTTATGTAAACACCACATTCCTTTCCAAGGAAGACAGCCGTAATGCATTCCCCGATGCTATCACTCTTGAGGCTACCGCTAAGCCTGACGGCACAAAGTAATTCAGCATCTGAAAGGTTATTTCCATGAGCAAACAGAAAGTATCCCTGGCACCTATAATTTCAACGATCATTGTAGCCGTGCTTGCTATCATAGTAGCGGTTGTGGCTATAGTGCTTATAACAGGCGAGGATGTATCTTCGTCTCAGACCACACCCGATTCAAGCGTTTCCACACCTGCCGCATTTGCGCCTACGCAGGAGCAGGTGGATGAATGCACATACGCAGCACATGATCTTGTGGCAGCTCATTACAAGGCTGTGCGCCTGTTCGTTACAGAGGGTCTGGATCATCTGCCCGAACCTTACGGAAATGAGCCCGATGGTGGTTATTATACCGTAGACAGCGCTGCATACAAGACTCTCGATGATATCACAGATTTACTGAACTCGATCTATACAGCTGAAAAGTCTGCAAGCATACTTGCAGATCTGGATGGCAAGGGCATTCAGGTATACAAGAATCGTGAGATCCTCGTGAAGGTGGAGGAGACCTATGAAGGCACTGCGGAATCTGCTGCTGAAGTCACAAATGACAGCGGAAGCGTACAGTACGCAACCGAGTATGTTCTCGGCATCCACATGGATTTTGCGCCTGATGCGGATTACAGCAAGGATTGGTCCACCTGCCGCATCGCGGTGACACCCGTATCTGACACCGAATGCAAGCTGGCGGTATATCTTAACGGTGTGGATCCTGAGACTGCTACGGAAGCGGATGCCGATTCCATCCTCAATATGTCCATGATAAAGGGCAGCGAGGGTTGGCGTCTGGCGACCTTCGTGTATTGATATGTCGGGCAAAAAAGGTAACAATCCTCTGGGCGTATATGCAGTGGCAAGCCAGCTGACTTTTGCGATAATATCGCCGTTGTTGGTTTTTATTGTAGGCGGATATTTTGTCAGCCAGCATTACGGATGGCCTGATTGGGCAATGCTTATATGTGTTATTTTGGGTATAGTATTCATGCTGTGCGGTGGAATATCACATCTTCAGAAGCTGATCCAGCTTTATGCCAAGGATGATAAGCAGGCGCCTAAGATATACACATCTACTGAGGATAACGATTATTACGACGATTATTCTAAAAAACATGGCATCTAAGAAAAAAGACATCATCACGCAGGAGATGTGTTCTCTGCTGCCGTATTATCTGGCAGTGAACAGCATTTTCTTTGCGGTAATTATAGTTTTGTTCTTTGCGATGGGGTATGATTACACCCTTATCGTGGGTGGAATTTACGGCAATGTGTTCTGTGTGCTGAATTTCTGGCTTCTCGGACTAACGGCACAGATAGCTGTCAGGAAATCCCCTAAAAAGGCACAGACTTATATGAATGGTATGTACTGTCTGCGTTATCTCGGATTGTTTCTTGTGATGACAGCGGCAGCGCTTCTGCCGTTCATAAATCTTCTAACAGCGCTGATACCGCTGCTGTTCCCGAAGATCGTGATAACGATAAGAGCTTTTCGGGAAAAACAACAATGATATTTTCCGCTGATGCGGATAATATACATCGGTGGATACCGATGAAAAAGGAGGACTGATACAAATATGTCAACCGCTTTGCTAATGGCATCTGAGGCTGCAGCAGAAGCCGCCGAAAGCACCTTTACTATTGACGGCCCCCTCGTAGTTGCAAGCTGGGAGATGTTCGGTATGACATGGAATCTTACCGAATCGGTAGTCGTGCAGTGGATAGTTATGGGTATAATACTCGTGATCTGTCTGATTCTCGGCACGGGACTCAAGGTTGTACCCACAACACGTCGACAGGCACTTGCTGAATGGTTGGTTACTTTCGTGAACGACATGGTAGACGGCAGTATGGGTGAAAAATATAAGTCTTACAGACCGTATATCGGCATTCTGCTGGTATATGTGGTGCTCTGTAACCTTATCAGCCTTGTTGGATTGCGCGCGCCCACAGCTGATGTTTCGGTAACGGGCACTCTGGCGATCATAACATTCTTTATGACCCAGTACAATCGTGCAAAGACAGGCGGCGTCAAGGGCTATTTCAAGGCCTTTATTGATCCGCTTCCCTTTATGCTTCCGTCCAATATCATCGGCGAGGTATCTAATCCCGTTTCCATGGCGCTCCGTCTTTTCGGTAACATGGTAGCAGGTATGGTTATCGGCGGCCTGATATACTGGGCGCTGGGCAACGTTATGCCGCCCGTGGTTATTCCCGCAGTTGCATCGCTTTATTTCGATATCTTCTCGGGCGTAATTCAGGCATACATCTTCACAATGCTCACGATGTCCTACATTTCCAATGCGGAATGTGAGTAAAATTTAAAGCTACGGATATATTCCCTGTCAAGGGATAATATACAAGCAAAATCAATATTCATGGAGGATATTACAATGGAAGAAATCAAAATGTTATCTCATGCAATCGTACTCGGCGCTTCCGCTCTGGGCGCAGGTGCAGCAATGATCGCAGGTATCGGCCCCGGTATCGGTGAGGGCTACTGCGGCGGTAAGGCAGTTGAGGCTATCGGCAGACAGCCCGAGGCTTCCGGTGCAGTTACAAGAACAATGATCATCGGTGACGCTATCGCAGAGACCACAGGTATCTATGCGCTGGTAATCGCTCTGCTGCTCCTGTATGCAAACCCCATTGCAAGTGCATTCACAAACGCTTGGATGAAGTAAGGATATAAATAAAGCATATAGGGAGGAGACTGGCAGATGCTGAATCTTATCAGCGAGGCTTCCGTTGCTGCTGAGCAGCCGAAGCTTGCACTGGTTTCGATAGACCCCGGAACCATCGTATTTACCCTTATTAATGCGCTCATAATCTTCCTTATCTTCAGAATTTTCCTGTACAAGCCCGTGTGCAAGATACTCGATCAGCGCAAGGAGATGGCGGCGAAGGAGATCGCCGAGGCTCAGGCAGCAAAGGAATCCGCACAGCAGACCGAGCAGGAATACAAGGAAAGACTCGCTGTTGCCAAGGAGGAGGCTGCTGAGATCATGAAGCAGGCTACCGCAAGGGCGCAGGCTCGTGAGGAAGAGATCATCACAGAGGCTAATCAGAAGGCAGCTGAGATCAGAGTCAAGGCTGAGGAAGCCATCGAGCGCGACAAGAAGCGTGCAATGAACGAGATCAAGGACGAGATCTCTGATATCGTTATACTTGCCGCATCTAAGGTCGTAGAAAAGGAAATTTCAGCTAAGGATAACGAGGATATCATCTCTAACTTCTTAGTAAACGTGGGCAGCGATAACTGATCCGCTCACTGAATAAATTCATGGAGATAGAATATGAACGACAAGGCTGAAAAGGTATACGGCGAAGCGTTCTTTGAGCTGTGTCTGGAGGAATCCCCCGATAAGCTGAAGGATATCTTTGCGGAGCTTACCTCCTTACAGGAGATCTTCGCAGAAAATCCCGAGCTTACAAAGATCATGGATACTCCTACAATAACAGTTGAAGAGAAACTTTCGCTCACCAAAGATATCGTGCAGAGCGGCAATGTTTCCGAGTACAGCGGTAATCTGCTGTGCATCCTCGCCGAAAGAGGACGGTTCGGTTGCTATGACGGTATTGTAAAGAACTTCCGTGCGAAGTACAATGAACATTTCAAGATTGCCGAAATAGTCGTTACAACAAGCTCGCCGCTCACTGATGAGCTGCGCGCAAAGATAACAAAGAAGATGTCTGAAGTGACGGGCAAGACCGTTTCCATCCGTGAAAAGGTGGATGCAGGCATAATCGGCGGCATCGTTATCGACTACGGCAGCACACGCTACGACGGCAGCGTAAGTGCAAGACTCAATGCGATAAAGAACGAGCTTGGCTCTATCATCGCATAAAAAATAAGTAAGAAAGGGATGTAGTAAATGGATTTACGCCCCGATGAAATAACGGGTCTTATCAAGTCCCGCATCAAGAACTACAGCGCAAAGATCCAGCTTGGCGACATCGGTACAGTTGTAACAGTAGGTGACGGTATCGTTCGTATCCATGGCCTCGAAAAGTGCATGATAAACGAGCTTCTCGAATTCGAGAACGGCGTTCAGTGCATGGCGATGAACCTGGAGCAGGATTTCGTAGGCGCAGTAATGCTCGGCTCCGATGCCGAGATCAAAGAGGGCGACACTGTTAAGCGTACAGGACGTATCGTATCCGTTCCTGTAGGTGAGGAGCTCCTCGGACGTGTCGTAAACTCTCTGGGTCAGCCTATCGACGG
>JAZKZL010000346.1:0-1427 GCA_045612645.1 Oscillospiraceae bacterium | reverse complement strand
GGTGCATTTTAAAAGGGGATCAGTGGCAAACGGAATGGTTTTGCACAGCAAAATCGCATTCCCATTAGGGGAATGCGAAATGGAGTTTGCGCCCCGCGTAAGCCGAGCATCGCTCGGCGTCGCTGGCAAATTCCGATTTGTAAGGAGGTACCCCATGGAATATAAAACCATCGCTGAGCCCTGCGAGGCGAAATTTATCGAAAAAAAGTCCGAGTTCATAGGCTACCTCTGTCCCGTGCAGACCGAGGAGCAGGCTATCGCGTTCATTGAGCAGATACGCTCCATGCACCGTAAGGCAACGCACAACTGCTATGCATATATCCTGCGTGACAACAACACAGCCCGCCATTCCGATGACGGCGAGCCAGGAGGCACCGCAGGCGTGCCGATATACGAGGTGCTGCGCAAGGAGGGACTGACGGACGTCTGCTGCGTGGTGACGAGATATTTCGGCGGTATAATGCTGGGCGCAGGCGGACTTGTAAGAGCTTACACCAAGGGCGCAAAGGACGCTGTGGACGTGGCTCAGATAAAGTGCATGGCGGCAGCGGAGCAGCTTATCGTCACGGTGGACTATGGTCTGTACGGCAGAATGGCGCAGATATTTCTTGATCTTGACGCAAGAGTCGAGAATGAGGAGTTCGCTGATAACGTGAAGATAACCCTCTGCATCCGTGAGGAGAGCGCAGAAAAGCTGCGTGAAAAGCTCATTGACACCTGTAATGGCAATATTGTTATAGAAACTGCACAAAAACTAAACTTTGATTTTGCACAGAATTAACAAACTTTTGCTATCAAAAAAGGTTTACAGCAGTCGAAATTTGTATATAATATTAGATGGTTATTTTTTAGCTGTAAGAGGTGAATACAATGCTGCCGAGAGAACGGATCATGGAAAACGAAAGGCTTACGTTGAGCGAATTTGCTTGCAGATCGTCTGACAGCAAGGGCAGAGCAGTTCCTGAAAAACCCTGTGATTTCCGCACGGATCTTCAGCGTGACCGTGACAGAATCATCCACTGCAACGCATTCCGCCGCCTGAAACATAAGACTCAGGTGTTCCTGATACCTCATTCCGATCACTATCGCACACGTCTTACACATACGCTAGAGGTGAATCAGATCTCCCGCACGGTCTCCTGTGCGTTGGGTCTGAATGAAGATCTCACCGAGGCTATCGCACTGGGGCATGATCTCGGACACACACCCTTCGGTCATGACGGCGAGAGAGCGCTGGCTAAGCTGCTGCCAAACGGCTTTGCGCATAATCTTCAAGGCAAGCGTGTGGTGGAGGTGATCGAAAAAGACGGCAAGGGTCTGAATCTGACCGCCGAGGTCATCGATGGCATCGTTGGTCATACCCTTACTGGTCATGCGCCGCTGCCTTCCACAAGAGAGGGCATGGTGGTGCGCTATTGCGATAAGAT
>JAZKZL010000345.1:0-3427 GCA_045612645.1 Oscillospiraceae bacterium | reverse complement strand
GGAGACCTCCGCACATATGCGTACCATCCTCGAAAACGTTGTTGAGACCAACGGCGGCAGCAACGCTTACATCAGCGGCTACCGCATCGGCGGAAAATCGGGTACCACCGAGAAGATCGACGAGCGCAATAAGCTGCTTGCTGAAACAGGTGAGGATAAGATGACATACGTTCCGTCCTTTGCGGCGTTTGCTCCTGCTGATGATCCTCAGATCGTCATGCTGGTAATGGCGGATACTCCCACAGGCACAGCGTATTACGGCTCTGCGATAGCGGCACCTGTAGTTTCGGCGGTGTTCAAGGAGGGTCTGCCGCATCTCGGCATCTATCCCACCTACACGGCGGAGGAGCTTGCGAAGATGGACGCAGCTGTTCCTTACGTTCTCGGCTATGAGGCGATGAGAGCGGAGTCCTCGCTGACGGCTCAGGGCTTTGAGGTGCGCATAGTCGGCGATGAGAACAGCGGCGAAAAGGTTTCCACGCAGATACCCGGAGCGGGTACGAGCATTCCTAAGGGCAGCACGGTCGTGCTGTACCTCGGAAACGAGCTGGAGCTTGAAACGGGCATGGTTCCCGATGTTATAGGCATGACTGTGGAGCAGGCAAACGAGGCTATCGTGAATGCAGGCTTCAATATTAAGATCTCGGGCGGCGCGGCTGAGAATGCCAATGCCGTGGCAACGGTGCAGTCCATGGAGGGCGGCACGGAAGCCTACAAGGGCAACGTTATCGAGGTAATGTTCCAGGTGAACACATATTCTGACTGATTTTTAGGCGGTGAGCAAATGACTTTATCGGAGCTTTTTGACGGCTTTGCGGCTGTTTCTGCAGATATGGCAGATATACAGGTTACAGGCGTTACCTCTGACAGCCGAGAGGTGCGGGAGGGTTATGTCTTTGTCTGCATAAAGGGCGCGAGCTTTGATGGTCATAACGCCGCAGAGGATATGCTGAAAAAGGGTGCAGCGGCAGTGGTCACTCAGCAGAAGTTGGGTGTTGAAAGGGAAATAAACGTTGAAAACTCCCGCAGGCTCTATCCTGAATTGCTTTCCGCGTTTGAGGGCAGACCCACACGGCATATAAAGCTCTGTGCGGTGACAGGTACTAACGGAAAGACCACCGTGGTGAATCTCTGTGCAGAAATACTGCGGAGCTTTGGCAAGCAGGTGGGTGTTATAGGAACGCTCGGCACGGATACGGGAAAAGGCTTGCAGTATGCGCATTCAGGACCTCCCACCACGCCTGAGCCAAGGAGATTATACAGCCTTTTCCGTGAGATGGCGGATATCGGCACGGAATACTGCTTTATCGAGGCAAGCTCGCAGGCGCTGGCTCAGTACCGCTTTGCGGCGGAGCATTTCACAGCTGCGGCGTTCACGAATCTCACGCAGGATCATCTTGATTATCACGGCACTATGGAGGTGTATTACCTCGCAAAGCGCAGCCTTTTCGATATGTGCGGCAGAGCGGTGCTGAACATTGATGACGAATACGGCAGACGTACCGCAGAATACTGCACGGAAAACGGGATTCCGCACGTCACGACAAGTGTTTTCGGCGTGGCTGATTACTACACCGAGCAGGTGAATTTAACACCCTCGGGTGCGGAGTTTTATCTCACTGATAAGGCGGCGAAAAAGACCTATCCCGTGAAGCTCGCCATGACAGGATACTACAACGTCAGCAATGCTATACAGGCGGCACTTATATGCGAGAGTCTCGGATTTCCGCTGTGGAGGTGCCTGGAGGCACTCGGGAAGATAAAGGGCGTGGGCGGCAGACTTGAAACGCTGTACAGCGGCGATTTCACCGTGATAAGAGATTATGCGCACACCCCCGACGGCCTGGAAAAGCTGCTTTCTACACTGAAGCCTGTGGCGAAAAATCGCCTTGTAGTGCTTTTCGGAGCGGCAGGCGAACGAGACAGTGCAAAGCGGCCTATGATGGGTGAGATCTGCGCACGCTACGGCGACTATCTGATAGTAACATCCGATAATCCCGCACATGAGGATCCGCAGACCATCATCAACATGGTGACGGAGGGTATCCCTGAGGGAACGGAATATGTGCAGTTCGTTGACAGGGGAGAGGCTCTGCGATATGCGCTTGATATGCTGCAGAGCGGCGATCTTCTTGCACTGTGCGGCAAGGGTCATGAGGATTATCAGATCATCGGCGGCGAATATGTTCCTTTCGATGAAAGGGAGCTTACACAAAACTATCTCAGAGAAAAGGGCTTGATATAATGTTTACAGTAAACGAGATAACAGCGGCGGTCGGCGGACAGCTTTTCGGAAACGGTGATGTCACCGTAACAGGCGTTTCTACCGATACCCGTACAATACAGAACGGCGATCTTTACGTTGCGGTGAAGGGTGAGCGCTTTGACGGCAACGACTTCATCATGCAGGCGATAGACAACGGCGCTGCTGCGGTGCTTTCAGACAGAAAGGAGGGTGCAGAGAGTTACAGCGTTCCCGTTATCCTTGCAGAGGAGAGCAGAGCGGCTCAGCTTGCGCTTGCGAGATATCACAGAAACAGATTTGATCTGAAATTGTGCGGGGTTACAGGCAGTGTGGGCAAGACCTCCACAAAGGATATGATATATGCGGTGCTTTCCGCGGGCTGTAAGACGCTCAAAACGGAGGGTAACTTCAATAACGATATAGGACTTCCGAAAACGCTGTTCAGGCTGGATGAGAGCCACGGCGCGGCGGTCATCGAGATGGGAATGTCAGACCTCGGCGAGATAAGTGTGCTTTCAAAGGCGGCTTGTCCCGATTGTGCGGTGATAACCAACATCGGCTACTGCCATATCGAGAATTTAAAGACCCGTGAGAACATCCTCAAAGCAAAGCTTGAGATACTGGACGGCGCAAAGCCGAATGCTCCGCTTATTGTGTGTGGAGATGACGAGTATCTGAGCGGCGTTTCGCTTGATGACAGAAAGGTTATCCGATACGGCTTAAGCGAGGTTTGCGATGTAAGGGCAGAAGATATCCTGCACCTTGAGGATGGCGAGAGCTTCACGCTCATCGACGGAGAGATGTCTTACAAGGCGGCGGTGCCTGTCAGCGGTGAGCATCATGTGCTGAATGCGCTGGCGGCATACTGCGTGGGCAAGGCGTTTGGCATGAGCGCGGAGGATATCATTCCTGCATTCATGAACTACGAGGCTTCGGGAATGAGACAAAAGACCGTAAAGCAGGACGGAGTTACATATATCCTGGATTGCTACAACGCAAGTCCCACTTCCATGAAAAGCTCGCTTTCCGTGCTGGGCGGCATGAAGTCAGATGGCAGGAAGATAGCTGTTCTGGGCGATATGCTTGAACTGGGAACGATGTCGGGAGAGCTTCACGCATCGGTTGCCGAGTACGTCACGGAAAATGCGCAGGTGTGCTTCCTGTACGGCGCGGAGATGGGCG
>JAZKZL010000344.1:0-1846 GCA_045612645.1 Oscillospiraceae bacterium | reverse complement strand
CCAGAATGGCTTTTTATCATCGAACATATATTTTCTGAGTATTGCAGAGAACAAGCCTGCAAGCACGGTTGCAATTGAACAAGCTATGCGTGTATATTCGCTGGCGCCCCAGAATGTAGCAAACCAACGTTCCATGCCGCCTATGATACCGGCAATTATACCTGCCGGCGCACCAAAGACTATACCTGCGCAAAGCGGTGCGGAATCACGCACATTCATTACGGCAGTACCGGTATTAACGCCGAATTCTGTTGATATCACAGCTATGCCGCCGAATATGATTCCTATAATTATCTGACGGGTCATGAAGTTGAGCTTGCCAAAAGAAGTCTTCTTTTCGCACAGATACACTATTACAGTGGTAAAAACAGGCATCAGTGCGGTAGCAGCCAACTGAAGTATTGTTGTAAGTCCAAGCATGGGATCGCCTTTCCTAAATAAGTATTATCGTTTTTTGTCATTGTGTTGTCATAGTGCGCGTGTTAAAATGCGTTTACCAAGGAACATATCCTAAAAGGAGGACATAATATGACAATAGATAAGAAGATCGAAAATGAAGTGCTTACAATGAAAGTCATCGGCAGAGTGGATTCCTCTAATTCCGAACAACTCGAAGCCGCTGTTAAAGAGAGTATAGGCGGCATAAAGGAATTTATCTGGGACATGGAAGGTCTGGAGTTCATTTCTTCTGCCGGTCTCAGAGTCATCATCAACGCTCAGAAGACCATGAATTCTCAGGGAAAAATGAAGTTCATCAATGTAAACAGTCTTATCATGGAGGTTTTTGATATTACCGGACTTGTAGATATATTCACTATCGAATAAACCTACTGATCTTATAAGCACCAAGCCATTCTGCTCATCGCGGAATGGCTTTTTTATATTCAGATATAGTAACTGCCGCCTGTTAGTGCGGATATTTTATATTGTTCCATCTTTTGGGTGATATTCTTGATATCAGGGTTGTTTTCGTCTGATTTTTCAAGCTCTCTTATCCTTGATATAAGATCGGCAAATTCCTCTGTCATAAGGTTTATGTTACCGCTTAGCATCATAATGCTTTTTGCCATATTGTTCATGATATCCATTGCGTTGTGCGTGTTTTTCACGATAAATCCTTCAAGCTGATCGGAAGTTATCTGCATTGTCATTACGTCGGTGAGTGCAACTGCGGTATGCGGGCTGGGTTTTCCTGAAAGCAATGACACCTCACCTACGCATTTCTGTTCTCCGGCAATTCCGACGAAATATTCGTTTTCCTTTCCATAGTTGATATATAAGGCAACTTTTCCTGACAATATCTTAAATAATGCGGGGCTTTCTTCACCCTCGCGCAGAATAATGCTGTCCTCTTTGAAAAGCTTCATCAATGATCTTTCGTTGTTGTCCATAATGCTCTCTCCATATTATTTTTTTCCGCTTGCCAATCTGTAAAGATAGCCGTTCATATATTCTGCCCACGAGTATTGAGCCATAAATTCTCCTGTATAGGCGCTGAGTGCGTGAGGCTCCTGATTTACAGCACGGTAGTAGTCGCAGTCAATGAATTCGGTATTAACAGAAATGCTGTTATATGCCTTAGTGATGATGTGCTCGGCATTGATCTGTTTGAGTGTTTTCATCATTGAAGATATTATCTTCTGCAGATACATCTGGTGCCGCAGATCATATTCTTCATTTTCAAATATTCTTGCTGCTATTTCCTTTATAGTGCTGGAAGCACCCTGGCGATAGACAAGATAAGCAAACACCTCTTTTGCTTTTGCACGTTCAAACCTCAGTATATCGCCGTCAGGGAGATATACTTCAAAGTTTCCGAAGCATTTTATCCTCAGAGTGACAAGAT
>JAZKZL010000343.1:0-3784 GCA_045612645.1 Oscillospiraceae bacterium | reverse complement strand
ACAGTTGTCTTCCTAAGACCGCTTGGCCTCCGACTTGTTATTGTCCGAGAAACGAATCTCGGCAAGATAGAGCGCGTCTGCTTTAGAAGCATCTATATCCATGCCTGAAGCTTCGTGGAAATATTCTCTCAGCACACGCTTTTCCACAGGTTCATCTACGATCTCGACTGTAAAATCCATACCATTGCTTATAACAAGTTGCTCATCACCAATGCTGATATCAATGCTGTCTGCAGGGATAGAGATCTTGTTGATGCCGACCATTTTTCCTGATGGAGTAAGAACGATCTCCTCTTTCCGGACATTGAATTTATCCGTGGCATTATAGTAGGATATTTCTGTAAATATCTCCTTGTTGTTGAAGAATGCCCCGTGAGTCAGTTCAAGCTCACAGGAAAGACTGCCGTTAAGATCGCGTTTTTCTATCTCCACGGATATAATGAGCTTTTCGTTTACATTGACGAACTTCGGCACTGTTACTTTTACTGTCAGATTAGGCTGACATACGAGTTCCTTTGTAGTTTCAATGATAGGGAGCAGACCACAGGCAAGTGCTTGGGGCTTGTGATTTGTCAGATACAGGTGATAGCCTTCCGCTGTTCGGTTGTAACAGGTCATAAGGCTGTCCGCAAGAGGCGAAACCTGCTCTGTCATAGTCTCCTTGTATTCGATACAGAGATATGTCGCAAAATCGGCGTTTATGTTGTCGAAACCGTCTACGGAGGTTATATCTTTCAATACAGGGCTGCTGACAAGAATGTCGTTTCCGAAAGCATCATATGCGTATCCGGCTTCAACGGAAACGGTGGTGCTGTCTATACATACTACGTCCATACCCGAAACTACGCCGCAGCCGTAGTTTGCCAAACGCATTGCTTTCAGCTTGCTCTGCTGATATTCCTGTTCGTCGCAGAAGTCGCGCACTGTAAGCTGCTTGCCCTTGAAATAATTATTCCTGATAAACTGAGATATTTCTTTTTTATTCATACTCATTTCCTTTCGGACAGACCGTCTGAAATATACCGATCTGTCAGTCTGACAGTATCATACCGCTGTCGAAGCTATCGTCGGACAACAGGAGCGTGTCATCGTGTGTAGCGCTGTTGTTGCGCCTGAGAACAAGTCTGCCTTTAATGCCGACAGGAGTGAATTCCTTTATCAGCCTTATCAGCTCCGAATGATGTCTGCCTGAGGGTATATCATCATAATCCACGGTTACGGTAAATTCACTTCGTCCGGTTATATCTATATCGGCGGGGTGACCCAGAAGGATTTCAAGCATTTCGGCAAGAGCCGTCTGCGTACCCTTCATGCGTATCAGCCGACTGCTGCAACGTACCATTTCTCTCAGCGCATCATCGCCCCAGAGACTTCCTGTTTTTATGCCCTGCCATTCCTGTAGCTTTTCCAGCATCGCAGTGTCTGCTGTGTCGATATCAAGCTGTCGGTCAAATTCCGAGATCTGTTGGTCAACGTTATTGAATACCGCACGGTACAAGGCAAGCATGGAGGCTAACTGCCCGTTATCGTTACGCCCGAAGCATTCGGGAAGTGCGTCCAGATAGGTCTGATAAGGATAGTGTATGGTAAGCGAGCTTATTTCAAGCTTTTTCCCGTTATCCGGTACTGCTTCCACAACAAACCACAGATATCGTCCTTTCAGCGTATGCAGAGGAGCGCTGTGGGGATTTACAAACGTTACGGCACGTATATCTGAGGATATCATAGACGGATCACCTTCCATGATAGCCTTCAGTGCTTCTTGAGTTGGAGCTTCCGCTCCACCGATGTTAACGGTCAGCTTATTACTTGCAAAAGCAGTAAACCTGAAAAAGCTGTTTGGATCCAGCTTATGGGATATATCAACATGATCCCATATCGTGCCGTTAGTTCCGCTGTCCAGCGTATTACTGATCCACCAGCCTGCTTTATCGAAGCTGAGTGTGTCAGCTGCATCGGCGTTGTTCAGGGTGCCTTTTGATATTGTATCCCCGCTGCAAAAAGCGAAGTATTTATTGTTCAAGCTGTTTCCTCCTTTATGGGGCAGAAGATCAGTTAATATCTGCCGATTTAAGATATAATCTGCTGCCTGAGGTAGCGGTGATGCTGGTATGGGAAACGCCCTCGTTGGGGTATATCGTCATTTTCAGCGAAGACACGCTGTCTACACATTTGAGCGCGCTTACAGCCTTCAGCAGCTCGGCATAATCGACTGTTCCTGCTGAGCGCTGTGCGAAATAGACTTTCACAAAGCTTATGATATCATCTCTGACATCTGCCGTTGCGGGAGCCGCATTGACGGTCATTCTGACGCAAACGGGGATATATTCGGGGAAAACCACACGAAGCTTTGTCGTAATGAGGCAGGCTCTGCTGAGGGCTTTGCGGATATTTTCCGTATACCAGTCGAGTGCATTGTGGTTTCTGCCGTAAAGCTCACATTCAGGCTCTATAAGCAGCGTTATTGAGTTGTTGCCGCTGTCGAATACCTCTGCGCTTTTGATAAACAAGCCTTTGACATCCATTGCAGCTGAAATGAAATCCTGCTCGGTAAGCAACGTGTGTTCGGTCTTTTCGGTGAGTATTCGTCTGAAGAAATGCTCGGTGCTCTCATGGTTTGTACCGCCGTGGGCATTTATTATGCGTATTCCGTTTTCAGCGGATCTGTTGTCCGCTATATTTCCGCTTTCTCCATCTGTGAGAACGAGAGAGGTCAGAATAAGTTTTCCATGCGGAACTGCACCATGAATATCGTCACCGAAAACGATACATCCAAGCTGTTCGTCTATCGCGAATACCTTGTCGGAAGAGCTGCAGGTATGAAGCTTTTCTGTGTAGTTCCATTCCTGCCACAACGCGCCATCGCGGTCTTCTTTTATCATTAGCTTGCAAGCACTGCCGATAACACCGCTGAAATTGAGCATTATTTTGCTGTTAGAGCAGTTTTCACATCTGTAAACGGTAAAATCGTGAACATATTCTTTTTCATAAAGCACCAGCATAAGTGCGTCATCGTATATGTCATCGCGCGCAAAGAGATCGAGCAGTGCGGTTCTCGATGATGTTGCAAGGCGATATTCGCCGTTCTCGTTCACAACATCATAGGCGATATCCATGTCTTCTGCGGCACAGTAGCCTGCGGCTGTTTTAACAAACAATCTGTAAATTCCGCTTTCGGCAAGTGCATGGCTGAATACCATCTTGTTTTCAGCAAAGCTTTCGTGGCTGAATTTTACAGAGGTGCATTTTGTGTCGGTCTGCATGAGCTGAACGCAGGAAAGATATGCGCCGGTAATAAGCGGAAGCTTGTCAAAACCGCGTTTTTTTACTACTGCGCGGATAGGATAAACACCGTCAAGCTCGGTATGTGTACGGTTGAGTCTGAGTACCGTTTCACCTGTTCTGAAGCAGTTGAAGGTACCGTCGGATACAAGCTCTGCATCACGCCATGAGCCATTGCTGTAAAACTGCCATGTTATCTCCGAACCTGTATCGAAATCATCCATGTCATCGGGTAAAGTTCTGCTTTGTGCATCAAAAACAAATGTAATATTTATATCTTCATCAGAAGGTAGTGGCTGCGCAAAGCCTATTACGAAATCGTCGCTATCTGAGAACATCATAACGCTTGGTGCTCTTTCGCCGACATCAGCTGTGGAAATAAGGTTGCTTTTTCCGTTTATGCTGCCGTATCTCACCGCTTTGTTTCCGTCATAGACAGCGTTGTGCGTCAGTTCAAACACATGGCCTTCAGTGTGCAGCTTAGTGCCCTTGCACAGACTGA
>JAZKZL010000342.1:0-3300 GCA_045612645.1 Oscillospiraceae bacterium | reverse complement strand
ATGCACCTTTAGCTCAGTTGGTAGAGCAACTGACTCTTAATCAGTGGGTCCTGGGTTCGAGTCCCTGAAGGTGTACCAAAATGACTAAGGAATAGATAATCTATTCCTTAGTCTCATATGTGGCTCGTTGGTCAAGCGGTTAAGACACCGGCCTCTCACGCCGGTAACGGGGGTTCGATTCCCCCACGAGTCACCATTTTTTTTACCCTTTGTGCGCTATATTAAAACTCGCGCCAATAGCTCAGTTGGTTAGAGCAACCGGCTCATAACCGGTCGGTCCGGGGTTCGAGTCCCTGTTGGCGCACCACCAATAGGGGTATAGTTCAGTTGGTAGAACAACGGTCTCCAAAACCGTGTGTCGTGGGTTCAAGTCCTACTGCCCCTGCCATTTAAGCTCGTATATAATACGAGCTTTTTTGTTTATCTCATTTGTGTATATGTCAAAACGCTTGCATATTCTGCAAGCGTTTTTCTTTTGTTTCAATAACGATACAATATACCTTCAACAAACGGATAATTGTGCCGAAAACGGGATATATAATGCGCTATAATATAGTTAATGAAACGAACACACTGAAAAGTTTTCAGAACAGGTAATAAATGAGTGAACAGAGGGAAGTATATGGGATATTTTGATTGGAATAATATGGGTAGACTTGACAGCGTTGATACTGCGATGGAACTCCGAGTGCTAGAAGAGATACAAAAACAGGATGGTACTTATGCTGAAGATCGGATATGTTATAATCTTGTTGCAGCCATAGCGGTTGTGGGAGTATTTTTATCAATAGTATGTTTCCTTGGATAATGGAGGAGAAGATGTGGATCTTACTGTTATTATTCTCGCCATTTATTATACTTACAATAGCTGCATGTAAGTCGAATAAATAAAAAAACACCTCCAAACGGAGGTGTTTTGAATTAAGTGAAAAGATATTTTGTAATAACAGTGCGAATCTCGGGGTAAGGAATATAGCGTGCAATATCTTCCTGAGAGGTTATTTCGTAGTCGTACAGCTCGTTTCTGCTCACAAATACTTCGTTGGTGCATCTCAACAGTTTCCCATCGTTGAATCGCAATACGATCGTACTTGAAGGCTGAAGCAACGCCATTTTGATGTATATCTTGTGGTTTTCCTCTTCCTCATCATATTCGTAGTCTACACGTCCTGCAGGGATCAGGATTGCATTATCTCCTATGGTCATAGTTGCATTGTAGTATAGATAATTTCCGATAGACAGTGCAAATTTATGCATGTCGTTTTCAGGATCGTTGATAGTCTTAAGATAAGATGGTTTGCAGAATTCAAACAAAGTAAACGCCGCTCCCTCTTTGTCTGCTTTGAAGAGCGCACCAAATGTATCTGAAACAAGAGTGTCATCGCTGATACAATGTTTGCTGCGCATCTGTTTTGTAGTCTCGATAGCTTCCTTGATATCGGCAACTGTGATTATGTCAGCCATATCGGTGCGATTACCGATGAACTTATTAGCTTCGTCACGGAAGTGATAAAGTGTTGCGCCAGTTACAGATTTAAGATCATTGAAGGATATATCATCTGTGACCTTCTCGGGGTAGTTGGCTCTGTCAGAAAGAACAGAGCGTATACGAGCATAGAAGCCGCCGGTAAGAACTGCGAAAAGACGGATGTATTCCTCTTTGCTTTCAAGTAGTGATACTACTCTGAAATTTTCAGTGCGCCAGCTGTTTGGCATGGCAACGTTCAGCATGGAATACTGCACAAAATCAAATGCGTTTCTCCATTCTTCCATGAATTTGTCATAGTCATTTATTTCGGTTGCAAGAACTCGATCCTCGTCGCTTAATGTATGATCCATAACGGCGGAAATAAAGGCAGGATTCGAAGTCTTTCTGGAAAGGCATTCGTAATCGTTAAGCAGTTGGCGAACGTTACGCTTGTCATTGGGACCGCCGCAGGCTTTTTCACGGATAGTTCCTGCAGGAACATTCCACACACCGGTTTGTTTATCTGATGATTTATCGGCAAAACGAGTATAGGTAGTGTCAGTGAACAGCTTGCCAATGCTGTGGCAGGCTATGTTTTCAGCTGAGCCTAAGGCTATTTCAAACGGATAATGGCGTGAGCATTCATGGTCAACGAAAAGACACAGCTTAAGCTTTGTGAGAAAAAAATCTTCTGTGATGTCATTTCGTTTGAATGAAAGTTCAGCGCCTACTACAGTGATCTCTGTGTCATTATAGTAAAGAGCGGAGTTTTCGTATCTTGCAGTGTTGTTTTCATTTGCGTTGATAAACTGCATTACAGCTGCCTTAATTCGGTTGTCGAATCTGACATTGCCTTCTACAAGTTTGTTGCTGTAGCTGTTCTCCTTGAAATCTTCAGGTTTATATACTTTTTCCAGCATAGATATAAGTCGTGCTGAGCCGTTGAAGAATTCTCCCGATACGGGATGCTTACGCGAAAAATCGGCAGGTGACATGGTACAGAGATCGCTTATCATCTCCAACAGCACCTTGCCCTCTCGGATGGCATTGTAATTGCCGTCAAGCGGACAGCCCAAAGAACTTAGTACATTTGTTTTTTTAGCGGTCTGATAGTTACAGAAGATGCTGCCGTCGATAACCAACACAGGCAGCTCAGGTTTAGGATCAAGATGCTTGATGTTGTGTTCGCCGCCGTCCATAATATCTTCTACCGCCAGTTCTTCTATTCTGGGTATCATGTATCGGTTTATTGCTTGCTCGGTTTCTTCAGGATATGTACCGCTGCAGCAGCCTGAAAAATACAGCTTCTGCTGGTTTCGCAATGCAGAAAAGACGTTGTTTAAATTACTGTTGCCGAATGATGCCATACTGATTCCTCCGGTTCATTTCTTTAACTAATTCTACCACATTTTTCTTCGCTTGTAAAGCCAAAAAACAGGACACCTGCCTGTTTGGCGGGTGTCCTGCTATATCAAGTTTATTCAGTTCTAAGCGCCACAACGGGATCCTTGTTTGCAGCCACCTTTGCGGGGAACAGACCTGCAATCAGTGTAAGCAGCATGCTTATCAGCACCAGAGCTACACCGCCCTCCCACGGCAGAGCAGCCATGTTGGGGATGTCGGTCAGCATTTCGATGATGATGTTGATGGGGATTATCAGCAGCAGTGTTACGATGATGCCGATTGCGCCTGCCGCAAATCCAACGATAAGAGTTTCTGCGTTGAATACACGGGAAATATCACGCTTGGAAGCACCAATAGCACGCAGGATGCCGATCACCTTTGTTCTCTCCAGTACAGAGATATAGGTGATGATACCTATCATAATAGAA
>JAZKZL010000341.1:0-9936 GCA_045612645.1 Oscillospiraceae bacterium | reverse complement strand
ATGAAACGAGGTATTACGATAGAACGAGACTATCACGACGATTCGTGGGTGGTAGAAAAGAAAAAAGGTGTGCTCTCGTTCGACGACATACGCGATGCACTGCGGGAAGCTGACAACTGCGGCAGATTTCTCGTCATGATCGACCTTGAAAACGAGTGGGACGATAACGGGTACTATCTCGGCATGGGTGAGGGTGACAGCGCAAAAGCGTATACGCTCGATGCCGTACAAGCGATGTATGACCTTGACAGGCGGCACAGCGGGAGTTGGTGGGAAAATACGGAAATGCACACTATGACGTGCTCTGCGTGCAGGACGGAGTATAAAACGGATTCGTTGACACTGGTACACCGCAAGGGCGAAACAGTCTGGGACTACGAAGAGCCGCACTACTGCCCCGCCTGCGGTGCGAAACTGAGGTGACGAAGTGAAAACGATACTGATAATAGCCGCGATTCTCGCTGCGTTTATCATCGCGGGCGTGATAGTTTGTTTGTGTGCGGCTGATATCAATGAATTTGAGGAGGATAAGGACGATGAAACCGACGTGGACAGAACGTCTTGACAAAGGGCTTGACCCAATGTGGAACTTCCTACGTTTTCACCCCGAAAAGCCGACTGTAAAGGACATTGAAATTCTCGAAAAGTACCTCGACGACCTGCGTGTACTTATGGTGCAGAAGTCGGCGGGGCAACCCGGTAGAGAATCGAAAACGTCGGGATATGTCGAATTTGAAGACCTCGAAATGACGATAAACAGCATCGTCATACAGACCATGTGGATATATCTCTCGGGTGGGCTGAAAATGCTGAAAGAGGTGATAAAGTGACCGAATCACAGTATGCTTATCGTCAACGTAAAGAACGCGGAGTGTGTACGCACTGCGGAGCACGCCCACCTGTACCCAATCATGTGGAATGCGAGATTTGCTTGAAAGCAAAGAACATTCGGCAGAGAAGGTACTACGCAACGAACAAGTTCGAGATCAGAGCGAGAGAAAGTCAAAAGCGCATAGAGCGGAAAGAGAAAGCTATAAGAACGGGTATGTGTTCGAGGTGTTTCATTCGTCCTGCTGACAAAGGCTATAAAACGTGCTGGAGATGCAGAGCGAACAGCAACGATGGAAAGCCCAAAAAGCGTTCCAACGCGCAGAAAGCCAGAGCCAAAGAAAACGCCAAGGCACGCCGTGAAAGGCTCATAGCGGCTCACATATGCATAAGATGTGGGAAACGCCCCGCGCGGGAGAGGTTCAAAGACTGCGGCATTTGTGCCGCGAAAGTCAACCGCAGGAGGCGAGAGCTAAAACATCAGCGAGGGCAATCAATACCCGCATATATGCGCGGAGACGGTACATACTGCAAGATGTGCTGTAAGCCTAAGTGCAACGGCGAAAAGCTCTGTGACGAGTGCAGAGATAAAGCCCGTAAGAGTATAGCCAAAGCCAACGAAGCGAACAGCATTCACGGCGGCTGGGAACACTGGACTTTAGAAAAATCAAGTATGAGGTGAAGACAACATGAGTAATACTGACAAACTGACCCCGCACCAGCGCATCATACTGATGAACGCAATAGCGGAGCGTGACAAGGCAATTGCTGACCGCGACAAGGTGATAGCAGAGAAAGACCACGAGATAAAGCACTATAAGCGACAGTACGAGATACAGGTAAGGCGCAAGCTTCGCGAACGTCACGAGCGTTCGGAGCGCGTGAAAGACAGGATAGCACTCGCGGTGCTGCTGTTGGTAATATCGGCTGTTTTCGTGCCGATGATGCTGGGCGCGCTGCGGCAGCTCAACTTGTGGCTGATGATGGGGTGACGATATGGGCAAGGTGATAGCTCTCGCTGTGCTCTGCTTTATAGAGGCAAGCACGGAGATATGGAAAACATACGACAATGATATGGACGAATGGAGGAAGAAAAGACGATGCGTAAGAACATAGGCATTTTTCGTGGAAAGCGCATAGATACAAAACAGTGGAAAGAAGGGTATCTTCTCGGACTGCAAGACAAAATAAACGGCAAAGACCTGTTTTTTATCGTTGACGAAATGGGCGAGTATCACAGGGTTGAACCCGAAACGGTAGGCGAGGACACAGGAATGACCGATAAAGATGGAACTGAGGTATTTGAGGGGGATATTTGCCATTTTTACGGTGGCGCGTATTATTTAGGGTTTTGGGAGCAAGACTTTGTGCGTGAAGTAAAAATTGATTTCGACAGTATTGCTTTTCTTGAAAATTCAGAGTACATCGAAATCATCGGCAACATACACGACAATCCCGAGCTGATTGGGAATATATGAGGGTGACGATATGGCAGGACTGATAATTTTTATCACAGTGGCAACGTTTGCAACGCTGCTTTGCATAGCCACAACGACGGTATGCATAACGGAGTACACAAAACAGAAGCGCAAGAACGAGGAAGAGATAGAACATCTGCACGAAGAAGTCAGAGCCTGCCGCGAATTGCTGCGGAACAAAAAATGAGCCTGCCGTGCTGCATACGGACAAGCTCATCATACCCCAAACCCGAAAAGGTTTATATTTATTATACACCATTACAAAACATTTGTCAACCGAAAGGAGTTATAAACATATGAAACTGTACGAGTTGACACAGGAGTTTGAAAGCCTGTTTGAATCTCTCGACGATATGGACGGCGAGGACATGGAACAGGCATGGTTCGACACGCTCGAAAGTATCGAAGCGGAGTTTGACGAGAAAGCCGAAAATATCGCGGTGTTTATCAAGGAGCTGACCGCAGATATCAAGGCTATCAAGGACGAGGAACACAAGCAGGCTGAACGCAGACGGACGAAAGAACATCATGTAGAGCGCCTGAAAGCGTATTTGCTGGGCGCTATGAACGCTACTCACAGAGAGACTATCGACGGTGCACGCGCTCGTGTAAGTGTGCGCAGCAACGCAGAATCACCGCGCTTTGCGGACGAGGAAAAGTTTGTTATGTGGGCGATAGCAAACGCCGACGACCTGCTGACGTATCCGCAGCCCAAAATCAGCAAGACCGCCGTCAAGGACTACATCAGAGCAGGCGGCGAAATCCCGGGCGTTACGCTTGAACGCTCACAGAGTGTCATCATCAAGTGAGGTGCAAAACATGGGCTTAGCTGTTTTGGTTTTAGGCTTTTCGGGAAGCGGTAAGTCTGCAAGCCTTAGAAACTTCGGCGCGGACGAGCTTACCTTGATAAACGTCAACGGAAAGCCGCTTCCGTTTCGCACACGCTTCACGCACACGACACGCTCCGACAGATATCCCGATATTATGCAGTGCATACGCACGGCAAAAACAAAAGCGATAGCGGTTGACGATACACAGTACCTCATGGCGAACGAGTTCATGCGCCGCTCTAAAGAGGTCGGTTTTCAAAAGTTTACCGACATAGCGAAGAACTTCTGGGAGCTTGTGAGAGCGGTCGAGGGACTGCCCGATGATGTCGTGGTTTACTTTTTGAGCCACATTGAGACAGGTGAGGACGGCAGGCAGAAAGCAAAAACTATTGGGAAACTGCTTGACGAAAAAATCACGGTCGAGGGTATGTTTACGATCGTGCTCAAAACGGTAGTAGCTGACGGAAAGTATCTTTTCGCAACACAGACAGACGGGACGGACACTTGCAAGACCCCTATCGGGCTTTTTGACAGGCAGTATATCGACAACGACTTAAAGATCGTCGATGAAGCGATACGCGGGTACTATGGCTTTGCACCGTCACAGCACTGCGACGAGTGCGGCGCGGAGATCATGTCGGACGGCAAACGCACAGTACAGCAGATCGCGGACGGGTCCTTGAAAGCCTACGGAAAGAAGCTCTGCATGGAGTGCGTAAGAAAGAGGGTGAGCGCAAGTGCAGCTGCGACCGTATCAAAGTGAACTGGTCGAACAAGTGCGGCAAGCATGGCGGCAGGGGTATAAATCCCCCTGCATAGTCCTACCGTGCGGGGGCGGTAAGTCGTGCATAGTTGCAGATATGGCACGGCGAGCGACCGAGAACGGAAAGCGGGTGCTGTTTATCGTCCACCGCAAGGAGCTGTGTGAGCAGATCGAGCGCACGTTTCGACAGTGGGGCGTTAACATGGAGCTGTGTCGAATCGGCATGGTGCAGACGATAACGCGCCGCCTGGCAAAGATCGAACCGCCCGACCTCATCATCACGGACGAGAATCACCATAGCAGGGCGAAAGGATATATGCGTATCTACGAAGCATTCCCCGATGCTTACAAGATAGGTGTGACGGCTACGCCCGTAAGACTTGACGGGAAAGGGCTTGAAGGTGTGAACGATATACTCGTAGTCGGGATATCTGCGAACGAGCTTATCGATATGCACTGCCTGTCACGCCCTGTATACTATGCGCCGAGAGTGCTTGAAACGAGCGGCTTAAAGATCAAGGGCGGCGAGTACAGCGCGGACGTTATAGCTTCCCGTTTCAGCACCGAGACGTTCACGGAAACGCTGCGATACTACCGCGATAAAGCATACGGCAAAAAGGCTATATGCTATCTGCCGAAAGTCTCGATATCACAAGAGTTTGCGGGCAGCTTCACGGCGGCAGGCATACCCGCCGCGCACATAGACGGAACGACCCCGAAAACTCTCCGCAGTAAAATCATAGACGACTTTCGGGCGGGGAAAATCATGATACTATGCAATGTGGATATCATCAGCGAGGGCTTTGACGTTCCCGACTGCGAGTGTTCGATACTGCTTAGACCGACTTTGTCACTATCGTTATATATACAGCAGGCTATGCGCTGTATGAGATACCGCAAAGGTAAAACAGCTGTTATACTTGATCTGTGTGGAAACTACGGTAAGCATAACTCACCGACCTTAAAGCGCAACTGGACGTTAAAAGGCGAAGTAAAAAACGACGACAACGCAAAACACGTTACAGTGTGCGAGGTTTGCTTCGGTGCATTCTTCCGCACTCCAAATATGGACAAATGCCCGCTGTGCGGCGCACCTCTCCCGAAAGCAGAGAGAGAGGAAACCGAAAAGGAAAAGCAGATCGTCAAGACCGACCTCGTAGAAATAGATATATCAAAGCCGTTCAAACCGTTCTTAAAGTCTCCGCGAGACTGCAAGAGTTACGCTGATCTACTGGCATACGCTGAAGCGCACAACTACAAGCGCGGCTGGGCATACTATCAGGCACGAGAAAGGGGGTTTTTGATTGACGGAGCATGAGATACAGAACGAGATCAGGACGGCACTCGCACCGTTATGTGTTGTCTTCCGCGCCAACGTCGGCACGGGCTACACCAAAGACGGGCGGTACTTCTCGACAGGACTCCCGAAAGGATTTTCCGACCTTTTCGGATTCCGCAGGCGTGACGGTCGCGCGGTGTTTGTAGAGGTCAAGAAACCGGGCGGCAGGGTATCACCCGAGCAAAAACATTTTATAAGCTCGATGCGTGATCTCGGCGCGATAGCGGGCATATGTTACAGCGCCGATGAAGCAGTGGAGTTGGTAAAAAATAGTTAGCATTTTATATTTTATGGAGGTTTTTAACATGGGATTTATTTTTGACAGGTCGAAGGCGACCACTAACGACGGTATCAAGCCCGAAGGGGACTATGAGTGCATAATCGAGAGCGTAGGCAAGAACGAAACGAAGTCGGGCAAGACCTCGATTCACTTCCAGCTCCGCATTCGCAAGGACATAGACGGTCAGAGCTACGGCGGCGCGTGTCTGTTTTACGATATCTGGAAAAAGCGCGAACCGACCGAGTGCGATGCAAGCGTGGGCGGCTATAACTACGGTCAGCTCATGGCGGCAGGTGTGGCGGCACAGCTCGAAGAAAAGGAGTACAAGTCAGTACGCGAATATCTCGAAGAGCTGGAAGGCAAGCCCGTTGTCGCTACCGTGAAGCACGAAGAATACAACGGCAAGATTTACGAAAAGGTCTCGAAGCTCTCACCGTCCAAAAACACCAAGAAGCCCGAACCCGAAGTGGCGGCAGATATTTATGACGATGACGGCGTACCGTTCTGACAAACTTTAAGCGAAAGGAGCCTCGCAGATGTATGACAAAATACCAAGCGAGCTTAGAAATACGCCGAACTGGGTCTGCTGGAAGGCTATACCCGACGAACGTTCTCACAGCGGCGTTTCAAAAGTCCCTATAAACGCGATGACGGGCGAAAATGCGAGAAGCAACGATCCCGCGACATGGTGCGACTTTGAGACCGCCGCCCGCGAGAGCGGGAAGTACAGCGGTATCGGCTTTATGTTTTCGCAGAGTGAGTTTTTCGGGGTTGATATTGACGACGTGGGAGATGTGGAGAAGCACAAGCAAGACGGCGTTATCCATGACTTTATGAGCCTGCTTGACAGCTATACAGAGTTGTCACAATCTAAAACGGGTATACACATCATATGTCGCGGTGTTCTCCCTGCGGGTGGGCGTAGGCGCGGTAAAATCGAGATGTACGATTCGGGACGATTTTTCGTGATGACGGGCAACGTTTTTGACGGTCACGACACCGTGAGAGACTGCACCGAGAGCATAAAACCTCTGCACGAAAAATATCTCGGCGGTACGAAGCCCGAGCCGAAGCCGAAGCCGCGACCCGTACCGCAGAGCAAGACAGACGAGGAACTGCTTGAGCTCGCTTACAAGTCCGCAAGCGGTGACAAGTTTCGGCGGCTGTATACGGGCGATTGGAAAGCCTGCGGTTTTAACTCGCAGTCAGAAGCAGACCTGTCTTTTTGCACGATGCTTGCTTTCTGGACGGGTCGGAACGCTGACAAGATAGACAGGATTTTCAGATCGTCGGGACTTATGCGCGATAAGTGGGACAGACGGCAGGCAGGCAGCACATACGGCGCGTTAACGGTGCAGAAAGCCGTTGACGATTGCACGGACGTATACGAGCCTGCTGCACCCGCTATGCGTGCGACGTTTCTCTCACCCGATATAGGAGAGCTGACACCAAAAATAAAACCGCGCTCGCTTGACGATATGGGAAACGCTCGGCGCTTCCTTGACAGTTTCGGCGATGATTTTTTATACAACTACACAAACAAACAGTGGTACTACTACGACGGCGCGTGCTGGATCGAGGACACGGACGGATTCGCCGAACGGTGCGCTGATGAGGTCGTGAACCGTATCGGCGACGAAGCAAATCATTTTAAGCAGCTTGACGAAAAAGGCGATGCGGACGGGCAAAACTTCAAGGCGTACAACCAACACCGCAAGAAAAGCCGCTCGTATCGAGGTAAACAAAATATGCTGGCGGAAGCTATGCACCTGTTACCCGTCACAAATGAGCAGTTTGACACAAACGATATGATGCTGAACACGGTAACGTGTGCCGTAAACCTCAAAACGGGGGAGAGCCGACCGCATAAGCGCGGCGACCTTTTTTCAAAGAAAACGAGCGTCGGACTTGCAAGCGGTAAAGACTGCCCACACTGGAAAAATTTTTTACTTGAAATTTTCGATGCTAACATTGAGCTGATACGCTATATTCAAAAAGCGGTCGGATACAGTTTGACAGGGAGCAACGAGGAACAGTGCGTGTTCTTCCTCTATGGCACGGGGCGCAACGGTAAGTCAACGTTTCTCGAGGTCATACGGAACATCATGCACACATACGCGATGAACATACAGCCCGAAACGATCATGATAAAACGCAACACGGGCGCGAACAGCGACGTTGCACGGCTCATGGGTGCACGGCTTGTGACCTGCACAGAGCCGAACGACGGCGAAATGCTCAACGAGGGGCTAATAAAACAGCTCACAGGCGGCGACCGCATGACCGCCCGCAGGCAGTACGGTAATGAGTTCGAATTCACGCCCGTTTTCAAATTGTGGATGGCGACGAACTACAAACCGCGCATTCGCGGCACTGACGACGGCATATGGCGACGCATACATCTGATCCCGTTTGACAAGCAGATACCCGCCGACAAGGTAGACAAGACACTGCCGGCAAAGCTCGCCGCAGAGTATGAAGCTATCCTCACATGGGCGGTCGAAGGCTGCTTGCTTTGGCAAAAAGAGGGCTTGCAAAAGCCGAAGTGCGTGCAAGAAAGCGTATCAGAGTATCGCAAAGAGTCGGACACGATCGGGCTGTTTGTCGAGGAAGAATGCATTATCGAGAAAGGCTGTTCGGTGCAGTCGGGCGTGATTTTTGAGACTTACAAAAACTGGTGCGAAGAAAACGGATTTAAGCCGCTGTCTATCGTTAACTTTGGAAAAAAGATGAAAGAAAAATTTTCGTGTCGCTTGATTCACGGTCGGAAATGCTATGACGGCGTTAGACTGCGAATGCAGATATCAAGCCACAAAGACGACAATAAGACGGTTTAATATTTTTATATAGGTTTTCGAGTGGGTGACAGTTGAGGGGACAGATAGGTGATAGTTTGGGTGACAGTTAAGGAGCCCTGTTTACCCTGTATTATCAATACTTTTATACTATTTTTTATCTTTTGGGTGATAGTTATATAAAAAATAAGTATATAAATATAAAATAGTTATATATATATATGCTCTGTGTATCTGTATGAAATGTCTTATCTGCATAACTGTCACCCCATGAAAATTAGAGGGTCAAAACCCTTTGAAAATCAACGGTTTGAGAGCTTTTGAAGTTTGTATAACTATCACCCCGCAACTATCACCCACGACCCGAAACGGAGAGAAAGCACATGAATTTTGATAACAAAGCCGAGTTTGACAAGCTCGAAGATCAGGCAATAGACGGAATCTTAAAATATCGCGATTTTCCACCCGCAGAGTACAAGTATTTCGATCAGCTCGCACGTTTAGGTGTGGATAACCGCAACGGTAAGGACGGTAACGAGTGCTTGGCGGAGCAGGATAGGCTTCGCAGGCTCTACCGTGCCGAACGGGAGCATAAGTCATTTTTATACGATGTGGCTAAGCAGATGCAAGAAAACATCAAGGCGGGAGAGCTAAAGATCATCGAGATAGACAAGGCACAGACCACGACCGAGAAGCTACGCGCCGCACTGGAAGCAATAGCTCTCATGACGGGCGATGAAACGATAGTAAAACGAAACATAACTGAACCGTAACACTAACGAGAATCCCCATTTTTAACCCCTGCAATCGCGTTTAGCGGGGCGGGTAGGGTAAATTTAAGGCTACGGGCTGTACCCGCCTGTTTGGGGCTATTTTTGGGGGTGTTTTGAGAAAAGGAGTAAAAACATGATAAAATTTGACTTGTCACGCAAAACGAGAGCAATAGACGAAGCTGCTCTGCTGAATCGAATTAGCGAGTATGGTTGTCAGGATTGCAAGAATCGCTGTGCAGATAAAAACGGGGCAGCGTGTGAAAGTTGCTATTTGACAGCTGTTGAACAGTGGATATCAGAGCAAGAAACAACCGAAGAGAAAACGGCACACTGGGACATATCCTGCGACGGGTACTATCCATACTGCTCTGCTTGCAAAAAAGAACCGCCCGGACGTGAGATGTCGGCGTACTGCCCGAATTGCGGGGCAAAGATGGTGACAAGGGAGCGTGGGCGCAATGGCTGACACTCCGAAACAGCAAGCCGCCCGGATCATCGCGCATTATAGCGCGGCTCACCAGCTCGTCAAGCTCTGTGAGGAGTGCGGAGAGCTCATACAGCAAGCGGCTAAATGCTACGACAAGGGCGAGGCATACAGCGACGAGTTCGCCGAAGAGCTTGCAGATGTCACGGTGCTGACAATGCAGTTTGAGGGATTTTTCAGCGTGTATCAGCGGCAGAGATACCGGGACTGCATCAGGGAAAAGCTTGACAGGCAGATAAAGAGAATCGAAAGCGAGGCGCATGATGACATACGGCGAGCTGAAAGCATATAGCACAGCAGACGACGAGCAGCGGCGAAAGGTTCAACGCTTTGTCGAAGCCGTGGACGACCCGCAGACACGGCAGA
>JAZKZL010000340.1:0-3572 GCA_045612645.1 Oscillospiraceae bacterium | reverse complement strand
ACTCACCGTAATCCACCTGTTCAGCCTTGTTAAACGGAAGACCATGCTTTTCAAGCACACGGCGATAGCAATCGATACGATCCTCAGACTGGGGATCATCCTTGATACCTGAGATATAGAAAGTATCCGTTACATTATGCTCTGTTATAACATGATCGATAACACTCATATATGCTTCGGAATAATCCTTCAGAATGCTGTAGCAGCCCTCAACCTCCCTGTCAACAACAATAACAGGAATGTTTCTGCTCTTTGCTCCATCGATGATGCCAAAAAAGATCTCATCGCTGTAGAAATGACGCGAAAAGATGATAAGTACATCAATAATATCATAATTGATCAGATTGTAAATGGACTTAGCAGCACATTCACAATCCTTGGGTTTATAAAAGTCGACCATACTGTTGAATACCATAACCTTGGTATCATATGGCTGTGCTGCTTCAAATAGCTTCTGTACGAATTCGGCACGGGAGCGTTCATGGATCTTAGTAACACATACGCCTATAACACGTTTTCCGCCTATCATACAAGCACTCCTCTCCTGATTTTATATCTTTGATTAATTGTATCACATCAATGCACTTTTGTCAATTATCTTTTGCGCAACAGATTCATTTTTGTACATATTCACTATATTTTTGCTCTGTATTTTCATACATAGCCATTTTGCTTGACAAATATGTAAAAATATAATATAATAACATTGTGAATATTAAGACAAACTCCCCTGACACTGAAAGTACACTGACGGTAAAGCTGAGCTGTCCGTTCACAAGCCTTTTTCTGACGCTGAAACCTATCTTGAAGCGAAAGACACGATGCAATTCTGAATATCACATGATATCTGCGCCTTTGAGTGTTTTTCGTCCAAAAAACCTCAGGGCGTTTTTTGATATCACAAAGGAGCAACCGCAATGGAAGAACAGACCCGTGTCGCAATAATCGCAATGATAATTGAGGAAGACTGCAGTATCACAAAGGTAAACGAGCTGCTGCACGAATACAGCCGCTATATTATCGGAAGGATGGGCATCCCCTATCGAGAGAAAGCGCTGAACATCATCAACGTGGTGTTGGACGCGCCTGCAGACGCTGTATCCGCACTATCGGGAAAGCTTGGCAGGCTGGAAGGCGTCACAGCAAAGGCAGTATATAAAAAGCAGTGAGAACACTGCAAAAGAAAGGAACATAAAAATGAAAATGATGAGAACACTTAAAAGCACTGTTGCCGCTCTGCTCTGCGCTGCACTGCTGACAGGCTGCGCAGGCGGAAACACAAGCTCCGACAGCTCCGCTGCAACTAATGAGGCTTCCGCGGTTGTAACCACCGAGGCATCCACAGCGCAGGCTGACGACAAGGCAACCGCAGAGGCGGCTGTCACCGTTGAGGACATCGTAACCGCCGAAGCTCCCGAAACTGCTGACACCGAGACAGTTGATACTGAGATCTCCTATCCCGAGAGCATCAACGTGCTTGCTATGAAGGGTCCCACAGCTATGGGCATGACTCAGCTTATGGATGAGGACGAGACAAAGGGCTATCCCTATGAGTTCTCCATCACCGCAGCTGTTGACGAGATCGCTCCCACAGTTATCAAGGGCGAAGCTGATATCATCTGCGTTCCCGCAAACCTTGCATCCGTACTCTATAACAAGACAGAGGGCGGCGTAAAGGTGCTGGCGATTAACACACTCGGTATCCTCTATATCTGCGAGAACGGCTCCACCGTTACATCCATGGCAGATCTCAAGGGCAAGACCATCTACGCAAGCGGAAAGGGTGCTACTCCCGAGTATGCTCTGAACTATATCCTCCAGCAGAACGGAATCGATCCCGCAAACGATGTCACCATCGAATGGAAGTCCGAGCATTCCGAGTGCCTTGCAGCTCTCACCGCCAACGAGGGCAGTGTTGCTCTTCTTCCCCAGCCTTTCGTTACCACAGCACAGATGAAGACTGAGGGTATCAATGTGGTTATCGACATCACCGAGGAGTGGGAGAAGCTGGATAACGGCTCTGCTTGCCTGACAGGTGCAGTTATCGCAAGAACAGCATTCATCGAGGAATATCCCGAGGTGGTTGCAGAGTTCATGGACAGATATGCGGAATCCGTTGAGTACGTTTCAACAAACGTTGCTGAGGGTGCTCAGCTTGTCGGCAAATACGACATCGTTCCTGCAGCAGTTGCTGAAAAGGCTATCCCCGAGTGCAACATCGTTTGCATCACAGGCGAGGAAATGAAGGAGAAGATGGCAGGCTATCTCAATGTTCTTTTCGAGCAGTTAGCAACATCTGTCGGCGGCACACTTCCCGCAGACGACTTCTACTACATGGGCTGATAAAACCAACTAAACAAAACAGATAGAACAGGTAGCGGGCGGCACATATTGCCGCCCACTACGCATATCACTACAAGGAGGAAAGCATGAAAAACGGCAGAATCAAAAAGTATCTCATATCAGCGGCATGTGTGGCATTTTGGCTGATAGTATGGCAGATAGCAGCAATGCTGTTATCAATCAAGATAAAGAATCTGCACGTTCTGCTTGCTTCTCCTGTGCAAGTGGCGGAGCGCTTATGGGAGCTTATTCAGACAGCAGATTTCATCAAGAGCCTGTTATTCTCACTTGTAAGAATACTGAGCGGCTTTTTCACAGGTTTGGTGATAGGAACAGGGCTTGCCGCAATTTCGGGAAAGATCATGTTTTTCCGCCGACTTCTTGCTCCGCTTATCTCCGCAATAAAATCCATCCCCGTAGCGAGTTTCACGATACTTGCACTGATGTGGATAAGCTCAAAGGATCTTTCCGTGCTGATATCAGTGCTGATAGCAATACCTATCGTCTACTCAAATATGCTTGAGGGCATAGACAGTCTTGATCCAAAGCTGAAAACAATGGCGGATATCTTCCGCATACCTGTGGGAAAGCGCTTTATCGGCGTGTATCTTTCACAGCTGCTGCCGTATTTCAGATCCGCATGCAGGCTTGCGATGGGTCTTTGCTGGAAGAGCGGAATCGCTGCCGAAGTCATCGGTATGCCCGACGGCTCTATCGGCGAAAAGCTGTTTATGTCAAAGGTATATCTTGAAACAGCTGACCTTTTCGCATGGACGTTGGTGATAATCCTGCTTAGCTTCATCTGCGAAAAGCTGTTCATGATAATGGTGGACTTCATTGTCCGCCGTGTGGAACGCATGTAAGGAGGGGAATTATGACGCTTATTGCTAAGGACATCTGCAAGAGTTTCGGTGAAAAAAATGTGCTGCAGGATCTCTCCCATGAATTTCCCGATGGCAGCTTTACTGCTGTTATGGGACCCTCGGGCTGCGGGAAATCAACGCTTCTCTCAATACTTATGGGCATACTTCCACCCGACAGCGGCAGCATAGAGCCTGATACCGAATACAGAAAAAGCGCTGTTTTTCAGGAAAACAGGCTGTGTGAAAATCTCACGGCAGGTGCAAATATCCGACTTGTAACAGGCAAGCGTTTCTCTGCTGCAGATATAGAAAAGGAACTGGATGCACTGGGACTTCAAGGCTGCCTGAATACACCTGTAAAACAGC
>JAZKZL010000339.1:0-6143 GCA_045612645.1 Oscillospiraceae bacterium | reverse complement strand
TTGAGCTTGGTCTCATCGGCCTTCTCGTCACAGCGGCGGCGCATGTGTCTGATAATCTCAAGGCCCAGCTTCTGCGCCTCGATGCTTTCGCCGTGATGTTTGCCCGTAAGTGCCTTCAGGGTCTCGGCGAGTCCGACAAAGCCCACAGATAAGCTGCCGTGCTTGAGTACCTCTCCGACAGACTCGTCAGCTGCCAGTTTTTCACTGTCAATCCAGTTGCCTTGGCCCATCAGGAACGGGAAATTGAACACCTTCCTCGCAGACTGTACCTGCAATCTCGACAGCAGCTGCTTGAAAACAAGATCGATGTGATAGTCAAGCTGACGGTAAAATTTCGTAAGGTTGCCACCAGATTCCAGTGCCAGACGGGGCAGGTTGATGGAAGTAAAACTCAGATTGCCGCGACCGTTGGAGATCTGCCTGTCGGGGTCGTATACGTTGCTGATTACACGGGTACGGCAGCCCATGTATGCGATCTCCGTTTCAGGGTGACATTCTTTGTAATACCGAAGATTGAAGGGTGCGTCCTGAAAACTGAAATTCGGGAAAAGTCTTTTTGCAGAAACCTTCATCGCAAGCTTGAACAGGTCATAATTGGGATCGCCGGGGTTGTAATTGACACCTTCCTTGACTCTGAATATCTGTATGGGGAAGATGGGAGTCTCGCCGTTACCCAGACCCGCTTCAGTTGCCAGCAGCAGCTGCTCGATAGCAAGTCTGCCCGCCCAACTGGTGTCCATGCCGTAGTTGATGGAACTGAAGGGAACCTGCGCACCTGCACGGGAGTGCATGGTGTTCAGATTGTGAATCAAACCTTCCATCGCTTGATAGGTGTCGCGCTTGGTGGCTTCCATAGCCTTCCAGCGAATCCAGCCCTGCAATTCGTCCACATGCTCTTCAAACTCACCAGCAACGTCCATATAATGTCCGTAGTGCTTGCTATACGTTGCTATTACACCTTCAGCCATCGCATAATCAAAGTTGACAATGCTCTGACCGCCGTGCTGATCATTCTGGTTGCTCTGTATGGCTATTGCCGCAAGTGCCGCATAAGAACCGATAGATTTGGGTTCACGTAGATGTCCATGCCCGGTATCGAAGCCGTCCTTGAACAGCTTCAGCAGATCGATCTGGGTGCAGGTGGTAGTCCAGGCATAAAAATCAAGGTCGTGGATGTGGATATCGCCGCGCCTGTGAGCATAAGCCGCATCAGCGGGGATAAGCGTGTCGAGGTAATACTCTTTCGCGGTATTCGCTCCGATCTGGAGCATTGAACCCATAGCGGTATCGCCATTGATATTGGCGTTGTCGCGCTTCAAATCGCATGCCAGCGCGTCTAATCCGACGATGTTGTCGATTGTTTTTTTGATGCGTTCACCGAAGTCTTTCACTCTTCAACCTCCCTATTCAGCGTATCTCTGATTCTCGGCAGATACACTCCTAACTTCTCAAGTTCAAGATATGTCTCCTCGTTGGTGAGGTGTTCGACCTGTATCTCAGCGGCCGCGTGAGCGACTCGCATTAACCGTCTTTTACCAAATCCGAACACCCTACGGAGGCCCAGCATCAGCGGGGCGTAGGCACTTTCATAGCCGTATTCCAGCCCCAGTTCACGACCTTCCTTGACTCCTTTTTTGTAATAGGCTTCAAGGTCTTTTTCGGTTATGCCATTCCGGCACATCCTCTCAATGATCTCCTGCTCGGACAGCCTTCGCGGAGGCAATCCCGCGTATCGCTTTTTTCTTTTGCTTGCCACGTGCAAACCTCCCTGTCGGTAACGGCGAGACTCTGACCAAGACCTGCGGAATCTCGCCATATATTCGTTCTGAGTATATCGTCTGTACCTGTGTATCGTCGTGGTACGCAACGCCGTTAAGCCCGTCCAAAACCGCCTTGATTACATTGTCGATGTCCGGCTTGCAACAGGGAACTACCTGTCCGCTCATCATCTCAGCTGATAGTTTCTTGCTGGCACTTTTGGGTATCGGATAGACTGCTCTGACGTGTACGCGTACAGGCTTGTCTGTGATCGTGCCGCCAGCCCGCTCATACTCAAGGGCGATGAGGTTTTCATAGCTGGCAGTCTCTCGGTCGGTGTATGTCCTCACAAAACCGCCCGCTGTGGTGAATCTGGGCCTGCCCTTGCCACGGGGTTTGCCCATTATGCCGAATGCTACAGCCCTCTCAGAGCCGCTCTGCTGTGTTGTAATTTCGAGACTTATAATCTATCACCTCGACTCTAAAAACCCGCCACAGAGACTCCTGTGACTTCTCAGCTGTGTCTCAAGCTTTGTATATCGGAGCATAGCGCATGTGCGCCGGGTCAAACAGGCACGGAATGAGTCCTACACAGCCCTGACGCTGCTTTGCGACGTTGAGGATCATGAGGTTGACTCCGCGTCCGACGCAGCGGTCAAACACCGGTCGTTCGTCCTCGGTCAGCGCATCATCATCGCGGTGCTCCACTCGGTGTAACAGTATGACGTTGTCTGCGTCCTGCTCAAGGTTGCCGCTGCCGCGCAGACTGTCCAGCCGTGGGACTGTTGCGACGCCGTTCTGACGGGCGACCTGTGCAAGCCCGATGACCGGTATCTTGAGGTCTGTCGTCAGGGCCTTGAGCATCTGTGAGATGTGACCGACGCGTAGCCAGTCATCCTTGATTTTCTCGCTTGTGGTGAGCAGCTGGATGTAATCAACCACCAGCATATCGCAGAGTCCCTTGCTGTGCTGCTGACGTACCTGTGCGCATATATCCTCGACGTTTCGCGAAAACAAAAAACGCATCGGCAACGCAGAGAAGTCGTTCATGCCCTTGGTGAGTGCTTCCCAGTCATCGTCTTGTATATGCTCCGGTGCACGAAGTCGCATGCCGTTAACGCCGCTTGCATCGGACAGCAGTCTCTGACCGACCTGTGATGCAATCATCTCCGCGCTTACCACGCATACATTGTGACCCCGCAGCGCAGATGCCACGGCAACCGCTACGCCGAACGCGGTCTTGCCGACCGAGGGCCGCGCACCGATGATGGTCAGCTCTCCCGGAAAAAACCCTCCTGTCCGCTCATCGAGCGGAGCGAGTCCGCTTATGCATGGAGTGATGGAGCCGTTAGCCCTGCTCTCGATGTCCTCAAAGGCATCCATCAGCACGTCTCCCATCTCGACCCAGTCGCTGCGTACCGTGTGGACTTCCTCAAGGGCGCGTTTTGCGCCGTCGAGAACGGACTGAACATCCGAGTCAGGCTGTTCGCTGCGCTCTATAAGCCTGCGTCCGATGGCTGCGATGCGCCGTCTTTCGCTGCCCTCCAGCACAAGATCCGCGTACGCTTTGGTTGCCTGAGATGTGATGGCTCGTTGTATGCACTCCAGCACCTCGCCATCTGCACTGTATCCCAGCCGTTTCTCCAGCTGTGCTCCGACTGTGACGAGGTCGATCTCATCTCCTCGGCGGCGCATGTCCTTAATCGCGCTGAACATTTCGCGATGGACTGTCTCTGCAAAATCGCCGCTTCGCAGGTGCGATACTTGTTCGACCCTGTCGGGCCACCTGATGAGAGTACCCAGAAGCGTTCGCTCGGCTTCGCTTGCTGTGACTCTGGATGCTCCGTATTCCATGATGTTCCCCCTTAGAAGTTGTCACTGAACCGTTTGTACTGGTTCGGCTGCTGTTGCTGTTGCTGCTTCGGCTGCTCGGTCTGCCTGCGCTTGTCCCATGTGACCAAGGCACGTCGCCAGTCCTTCATCGGGTTGCGACCGACCCGCCATCCGTTGCTGTCGTAAAATGCGCAGAAGGCATCCGCATCAACCCTGTAGCCCTTCTCGCGTATGTACTCCCTGACCTCATCGACAGAGGGAGGAGTGAAGCGACTCGCACTTTTCTTTACTCCGTTAGGAGTTTCTTTTATATCTATATCTCTTTCTCTTTCTCTTTCTGTCCCGTTACCGTGCGTTACTGTAACGCTACCTGTAACGTTACAGCCAACATCAGCCTGCAAAAGCTTCTGACGTTCGCGGTAAGATGCGACCCTGTGCCGAGTCTGTTCTCGCACCTTGGCAAGACCGTCAACGTTCTGATACTTCTCCCAGCCGGGGAGCAGAATAATGTCATCAACGATTTCAATCATTTTGAAACGCTGAAAGACTGTGAGAGCCAGCCGTATCGTGTTCAGCGGTCTGCCGAAAGCAGCAGACAGCATCTCGTCCGTGTACGGCACGTTTTCGACGAAATAGATCCTGCCGCCGTCGTTGACCTTCCCTGCAAGCGTAAGCAGCTTGAACCAGATCACGATAAGCGCGTCGCCGTCCGGCATGACCTCGATCTGCTTAATCTTGCGGTTATCAAAAACATCAGCCGCAAGCTTGATCCAAGAGATGTCACTCATCCTCGTCATCCTCTTCCGGGCTTTCGACTTCAGAGTCATTTCCGTCGTCGTAGCACCACATGCAGCCGTTGCATTCATAGCTGCTGTCAATCTTGCATCTGTACATTTCATCCACCTCCTCAGAGGGCTTTAAATGCCCCTGTAATCCATTGCAGCCCTAATACAGGCAACGTGTCAGGTAAAACCACGGAGACTGTGTGCGTGGCTTTTAAGCCGTGCAAACCCCATGCTTGCACGCAGTCTCCGCAGAAACCTTAAACATCGCGGTATTTGAGGTGCAGTAGCCCGTGATATATCACACATTGGCGATAATCTCTGCTGCATATCTGCCGCCGCCACTTGGAGTACGCCGCCTTATCAGAAAATGTCAGACCGCATCGGTTGCCGTCATTTGCCCCCTCGCAGCACATATTGGTCTGCCCGTCTGTCGAGATGTAGAACGGGCATTTAATGTGCCTACCAAGCGCGTCGGCCTTGCTCATTTAGACCAACTCCTTGACTGCGTCCCACCAATGGACATCAATGCAGACGCGCTCACCACGGGAGCCAAGGGTAGTAAGGTGGCCCGTAAGGGCAACGGTATCGCCAACCTCGGCGGTAAAGGGCTTGCCCAGTACCCGGCTGATGATCCTGCAAGTGAAGACATCGTTGCGGGTGGCCTTGGGATAAGCGAGACGGAAGTGGGTCACCGTCACGCTGTCTCGGTAGGTCTTGCTCTCTACATCGCAGACTCTGCCGATGATGGAGATGTTATTCATCATTTGCGGTCACCTCCGCAGCTTCGTCGGTAAATTCTGCCTCGATGACAGACTCGTCAGGAATATCGAACATGTCGTCCGAAAGTCCGGTCTTGATGGTCTCGTCCTGAAGGGCAGCTTTGATGTATTCCGTGCTCATGGGCGCGAACTTCAGAGCACGTTTCAGACAGGTCTTCTTTGCCATCTCTTCAAACGAGGTAGTCCAAGGAGAGAAGGAGCCGCGCTTGAAGGAATCGGAGTACTTCATGGCATGCTTGCGGACATCGTCCATGCTCATGACCTCGAAGCCGTAGCCGCCGTTTTTGGTGTGATAAACAGCGTATACATGGGTTGCTGCGCCTCTGTCGGTGGCGGCAGGCTTGTGTATCAGCTTCGGTTCAAGGCCGAGTTCGTAGATGAACTCATCGTTCTCATACACGACATGAGCCTGAATATCACGAACCTCGCCGGAGCGGTGTGCCATGTCGATGAGTCCCTTGTAGCCCAGCTGAAACTGGCACTCCCATTCCTGAGTTTTACCATTTTTGCGGGGGATGAGGTATGCCTGACCGAGAGGAGTGTTGGGTTCCATGCCCAGCTGTGCGGAGGTCATCATTGCGCCGAGGAAGGACTTCGGAGTGCACTGCTGAAGCATCGGGTTGGTAGACAGCGCACTCAGCGTGATGCGGGTGAAGCGTTCGGGAGTGATGACAGAAGGCAGGGCCTTCTCGATTTCGGAAGACATCTTTTTGATGTAATCCTGAATTGTCTTGGGGGCTTCCTTGGCGACTGCCGTAGCAGCCGCCTTCTTCTGGATGATTCCGGTTGCCATTTATTTGACCTCCTTCAGTATTGCGATAGCATTATTGATTGCCTTGACAGCTTCGTCGCGCAGATTCTGCGGGTAGTAGGTGCTGATTCGGGCGAGGACTTCGTCAAGGTCAGCTGCTGCACGTTCACCCCGCGTTCTGACTTCCGCGCCGCAGTAGCAGCAGAAGATCATGCCCTTCGCCGTGGGCAGCTTGCG
>JAZKZL010000338.1:0-3995 GCA_045612645.1 Oscillospiraceae bacterium | reverse complement strand
TCGCTCAGCGTATCGTGCTGGAACTTAAAGACAAGGTTGCGAAGGAGCAGCACATTTCCGCAGCGGATTTCGCTGCGGCTCCCGCTCAGATATCGGGCGGAAACAATGTATCCGAGGCGCTTACAGCGCTTTGCGTACTCGGCTTTTCCATGCCGCAGGCTCAGACGGCGATAGCAGGCGTAAGCCCCGATGCAACGGTTGAAGAAATAATTAAGTACGCGCTCAAGAATCTCGCCAATTGATATTTCCCCATCTGATCTGCATTGAACGGAGGTGCTTTGTATGAAATATGTTGCTTCACTGGTATTCGTCTGTGTTGTTGTGACAGGCTTGATATTGCTGCTGTTTTTCATGTTCGATCCTGTACAGGACAGACTTCTTATCATATATGCACTTTGCGCAATGCTTGCTGTTGTTATCGGAGTGAGTGGTGCGGCGCTTGTTAATCTCACGTTTGGAAGATATGTTGAACGCCGCCGCAAGGCAATGCTGCTGATGGGCAAGGATGGCTTTAAGGCGGTTGTTAAGGATAAGGTTGCGCGTATTGCATATAAAGGTGTATACGAGTTTGTTAAGGGGAATCTTCCTGTAGCTGAGGAGCATTTTACAAAAGCTCTGGATCTTTCCGATATCCGTCAGAATCAGATATTCTGCATCGAGTGGCTTATCAGGGTGCATGAGGCATATAATGATAACGGAAGGCTGATGTGGTGTTACCGTAAGGCGGCGGAGTATTCTCCCGATAATCCCGAGGTGCAGTCCAGGCTCGGTCATGCTTATGTTGTGAACGGGCAGCTGGATAAAGCACTGTATTGCTTTGAACAGGCTCTGCATTACGATCCCAACCACAGCTTTTCCACTTTTAATATCGCGAAGATAAAGATGCTCAGAGGCGAGGACGCTGAGGCTCGTAATTTACTTGAAGAGCTGTCGCGGCGGCAGCAGAATCACCCGCTGGTGTTTTCCGAGCTTTCTGTAATATGTGCTATCATGGGTGATGAGGAAAAATGTAGCGAGTATTATAAAAAGGCAATAATGTGCGGTTATGATAATCCCGGTAAGCTGTCCGCCTGTCTGACGGCGATCAAGGAATACAATAATGCAGACGGTGCGAGCGGCAGTGATCTTCCTACGGATTATTATCGTCACATCGTTAAAGAGGAGGAGAAAAAGCCTAAGTGCAGCTCCTCGTGTGAATATTGCAGCTTAAACAAAAAATGTGAAAAGGATGATAACGATGCTGGAAATGAATAATTCGGATCAGCTGTTTGAGCAGACGAGTGGCAGAATAGTAGAACCCGAATATAATGCAGCAGATACCGATATAGAATACAGCCTTCGTCCTAAGGTTCTTTCCGAGTATATTGGACAGACTAAGGTCAAGGAAAATATGTCTGTATATATTGAAGCGGCTAAGAAGAGGGGCGAATGTCTCGATCATGTGCTGCTTTACGGCCCTCCCGGATTGGGTAAAACTACGCTTTCCTGCATCATTGCAAACGAGATGGGTGTAAACATCAGAGTAACATCGGGTCCCGCCATCGAAAAGGCGGGAGACCTTGCCGCTCTGCTTACAAATCTTCAGCCGAATGATGTGCTGTTCATTGATGAGATACACCGACTTTCCCGTCAGGTTGAGGAAGTCCTTTATCCGGCGATGGAGGACTATGTCCTGGATATCATCATGGGCAACGGACCATCTGCACGCTCCATCAGAATTGATCTTCCGCATTTTACGCTGATAGGTGCTACAACACGCTCGGGTCAGCTTTCCGCACCTCTGCGTGATCGTTTTGGCATTATTCAGCATCTGGAGCTTTATAGTCCCGAAGAACTTTGCGATATAGTTCAGCGTTCTGCAATAATCCTAGCTATTCCGTGTACCCGTGACGGCGCATTGGAGATAGCAAGGCGCTCCCGTGGTACACCACGAATCGCAAACCGCCTGCTGAAGCGTGTGAGGGATTACGCAGAAGTCCTAGGTGACGGAAAGATCACCCGTGAGATCGCTGATATTGCGCTTGACAGACTGGAGATAGATAAACTTGGTCTTGACAGTCTCGACAAGCGTTTCCTGGAAATGATCATCAAGGGTTACAACGGCGGACCTGTCGGTCTGGAAACTCTTGCGTCCGCACTGGGCGAGGAATCCGTCACACTGGAGGAAGTGTGTGAGCCTTTCCTGATGCAGCTTGGTTTTGTTGCCAGAACATCCCGCGGTCGTACCGCTACGGCGCTTGCGTATCAGCATCTTGGTATCCTGAAAGACAACCAGCAGACGCTGGATAATCTATAAAATATTACATAATAGGGGAAAACATATTATGGCTAGAATTTTCGGTACAGACGGCGCAAGAGGCGTCGCAATAACAGAGCTTACCTGCGAGCGTGCAATGGAGATCGGCAGGGCAGCGGCTCATGTTCTCACAAAGGAGAGCGGCAATGAGCACCCACGCATTCTAGTGGGAATGGATACCCGTGTATCTTCAAAAATACTGGAGGCTGCGCTTTCTGCGGGTCTTGCATCGGTTGGCGCACAGGTGGAGCAGCTGGGCGTAGTTCCCACGCCTGCGGTGGCTTATCTTGTGAAGAAGTACGGCGCTGATGCAGGCGTTATGATAAGCGCCTCGCATAATTCCGTTGAATACAACGGAATCAAGCTGTTTTCGGGCGAGGGTTTCAAGCTGCCCGACATCGTTGAGGAGGAGATAGAGGCTCTTATTCTTGACAGACCCGAGGAGATAAAGCAGCTTGATGGTACTGCGGTTGGCAAGATAATGCGCCGCACAAATGCCTCAGCCGACTATATTGAACACATCAAGGCTTGTATAGGAGCTGATCTCACAGGTATGAACGCAGCATTTGACTGCGCGAACGGCAGCTCCGCAGCCACAGCGGAAAAGCTGTTCACCTCCATGGGTGTGAACGGTAAGTTTATTGGAAATGCACCCGATGGCAGCAACATCAACGATAAGTGCGGTTCTACCTATATCGACAACCTCTGCGAATATGTGCAGAAAAACGGTGCAGACGTTGGTTTCTCCTTTGACGGAGACGCTGACCGCTGTCTTGCAGTTGATGAAAACGGCAAGGCAGTTGACGGCGACAGAATAATAGCAGTCATCGCGAAGTATCTTAAGGAGAAGGGAATGCTGAATGGCGATACAGCGGTTGTAACCGTGATGAGCAACCTCGGTTTCCATAACTATATGAAAGAGAACGGTATCAAGACCATCTGTTCAAAGGTGGGCGACCGTTACGTTCTTGAAGATATGCTAAAGGGTGGATATAACATCGGCGGCGAGCAGTCGGGACACATCATCCTGCTGGATTACGCCACCACAGGCGACGGACAGATGACAGCTGCAATGTTGCTGAAGGTCATGAAGGAAACAGGGAAGAAGCTCTCTGAGCTTGTGCAGGATATCAAGGATTATCCCCAGTTGCTTGAAAATGTACGAATCACAGAAGCTGCAAAGGGTAAGTGGGATAAGACACCCTCCATCATGGAGAAGATTGCAGAAGCCGAGCGTGAGCTTGGAAACGACGGCAGAGTTCTCGTGCGTGAGAGCGGCACCGAGCCTCTCCTGCGTGTAATGCTTGAGGGCAAGGACGAGGAGATGGTGACAAGGCTCACCAACCTCATCGCAGATGAGGTTAGAGCAGTTCTCTGCTGATATAACACATAAAGGACGACAAAACATGAGAATTTCCGACAAGTGGCAGGATTACTGCCTTATCGATACCTCCGACGGTGAGCGTCTGGAGCGCTGGGGCGATGTTACGCTCATCCGTCCCGATCCGCAGATAATCTGGAAGTGCGAGGGCGAGGCGCCCGAGTGGCATACCGCCCACGCAAAGTATAACCGCTCCTCTCAGGGGGGCGGCTCGTGGGATTACCGCAGAAAGCTCCCCGAAAGCTGGCAGATAAAGTACGGCGAGCTGACATTTATGGTAAAGCCCACTGGCTTTAAGCACACGGGACTTTTCCCCGA
>JAZKZL010000337.1:0-3291 GCA_045612645.1 Oscillospiraceae bacterium | reverse complement strand
TAGTCTCACAAAACACCGCATATCCTCTCTCGGGGTCGTTGAGGAAAACATGAGTCACAGCGCCTACAAGTCTGCCGTTCTGTATGATGGGGCTTCCGCTCATGCCGCAGACGATCCCGCCTGTTTCCTGCAGCAGCTCCTCGTCTGTTATGCGGATCACCATGCTTTTGGAGCTTTCCATATCGCAGAGGTTGATGTGTTCTATGCGGATATCGTATTCTTTCGGCTGAGCGCCGCTTATAGTTGCGAGGATCGTGGCATCTCCCGTTGAGACCTCCTGTCTGAACGCCATGGGCAGAGCCTCTCCGTCGCAGGGGGCATGTGAAGTTCTGCCGAAGATTCCGCAGGCGGTGTTCTTTTCCAGTGTACCCAGTGTGTCATCGGCTATCAGAGTACCGCAAAGCTCGCCGGGATCTCCGGCTGTACCTTTGACGATTCCTGTAATATCAGCAGCGGTTATCTCGCCGCTGCCCAGTGGCATCAGCGTTCCTGTGGTAACATCGCTTACAGGATGTCCCAATCCGCCGTATATTCCGCTTTCGGCGTCAAAATACGTCATTGTACCGAGACCTGCGGCGCTGTCCCTCACCCATAGGCCGATCTTATATATGCCGAGATCCTTGTACGGCACGGCGGTGACCAGCTTTTCACTGTCGCCGCGTCTGAGTATAATTTCACATTTTTCGGGGCATAGCTGTATTGCTGAGCTTATTCCGCTGTTGGAGCTTACCGCTTCGCCGTTTACCGAGAGGATGATGTCTCCTTCGCATATACCTGACTTCTCTGCGGGAGAGCCTTCCGTAACGGTCACTGCCATTACTCCGTCGGTGCGCAGCTTTATTCCGAACGGCGTGCCGCAGGGGATAAGCATCGGTCTTTCTGTTTTGTCAAGCTCCACCTGCTTTATCGGCACGGAGCCGAGGTACAGGCTGTTTTCGCGTAGCTCGGTACCGAGCCAGCAGGAGCTGTTCGAGGCGCCTGCCTCCACGCTCATTGCCGATGGCAGCAAGGCGTACATCCCCGAAAGCCCCGCGGCTGCAGCAGCTATCGTGCAGCAGAGCAGCCTTGACAGCATTTTGCATAGTTTTTCCATATATCTAACTCCTTGCAGAGATCATTTTTTACTGACGAGGATTAATATTTGCACTTCGGACTAAAATATAAAAGGAAGATTTAAACGGATATGATATTATGCTTTGTAACACCATCTGTAAATATATGGAATTTACGCTCTTGACATTTCAATGTTTTCGCAGTATAATAATATTAACTGTATTATGGCGAAGTGTGCCGTATTTTCGCAGAGAAATCTGCATACCATAGGGTCAGTAAATGCGTTCGTGCATACATATAGATATCTATCAGAATATATTTCAGCTGACGCATCGTGGCATCGTTTGTCGGTGTGTGGCTGTATACGACAGAAAGGATCATAAAATGGGATTACTCTCTAACAACAAGCTTCTTACAGAGACAGAAAATATCTCTCCAAAGGGAAATAAGTCTGCGAAAGCAGCACAGAAATCTTCCCGCAAGAATAATAACGAGCAGAAAAAGACATCTTCAGCAAAGCAGGCGCAGCCCGTGAAGGCTCAGAAGGTCCAGAAAGCGCAGAAATCCTCTAAGCAGACCTCTCAGACCAACAAGCAGGCAAAGGGCAGCGTTGCCGTAAAAAAATTCAGAAACAAGAATACCGCTTCCGAAAAGAACAGCAAAGCATTGAAAAGCACTATGATATATAATGCCGATGTTCCCTGCAAGACACCCGTGCGCTTTGTGGCACTGGGCGGTCTTAATGAGATCGGCAAGAATCTGTATGTTTATGAGTGCGGCAATGATATGCTTATAGTTGACTGCGGTCTTGCTTTCCCTGACGACGATATGCCGGGCGTTGACCTCGTTGTGCCTGATTTCACTTATCTCGAGCGCAATAAGGATAAATTCCGTGGTATAGTCATCACTCACGGCCATGAGGATCATATCGGCTCTCTTGCATATCTGCTCAAAAAGGTGAATGTTCCGATCTACGGCACAAGGCTGACTCTCGGTCTTGTGGAGGGCAAGCTGAAAGAGCATAATCTGCTCTCTCAGGCGTCTCTCAATGTGGTAACTCCCCGTCAGCAGGTCAAGCTGGGCTGTATGTCCGTTGAGTTCATCCGTGTGAACCACTCCATCCCCGATTCCTGCGCACTGGCTATTCACACCCCCGCAGGCGTTATCATCCACACAGGTGACTTCAAGGTGGATTATACTCCCATTGAAGGCGGCATAATCGATCTTGCACGTTTCGGCGAGCTTGGTAATCAGGGCGTGCTAGCGCTGATGAGCGAAAGCACCAACGCCGAGCGTCCGGGCTATACAAAGTCCGAGCGCAGTGTGGGAGAGAGCTTCAGAGGTCTGTTCAACACGGCAGAGGGCAAGCGTGTAATAATCGCAACCTTCTCCAGTAATATCCACAGAATACAGCAGATAATCGATCAGGCGGTCATCCATGACAGAAAGGTGGCTGTTTCGGGCAGGAGCATGGTGAATGTTATCGCCAAGGCTGCTGAGCTTAACTATATCAAGGTGCCTGAAGGTACTCTTATCGATATCGACGATGTCAACAAATATCCGCCTGAGCGCCTGGTAATATGCACCACAGGCTCTCAGGGTGAGCCGATGTCTGCTCTTTCGAGAATGTCCAGCGGCGATCACAGACAGGTCACCATCACCCCCGAGGATTTCATTATCATTTCCGCAACACCCATTCCCGGCAACGAAAAGCTTGTCACAAAGGTAGTGAACGAGCTGATGAAGCAGGGCGCAGAGGTAGTATATGAGAGTATGTACGATGTTCACGTTTCGGGCCATGCTTGTCAGGATGAGCTTAAGCTGATGATCTCGCTCACAAAGCCGAGGTTCTTTATCCCCATCCACGGCGAGTACAAGCACCTGAAGAAGCACACAAAGCTCGCGCTGCAGATGGGTATCCCTGAGGATAACTGTTTCATAAGCGACAACGGTCAGGTAATTGAAACGGACGGCGTTGAGATGAAGTTCACAGGCACTGTTCCCAGCGGACGTGTCATGGTGGACGGCTACGGCGTGGGCGATGTAGGCTCTGTTGTTCTGCGTGACAGAAAGCATCTCGCAGAGGACGGTCTTGTAGTTGTTGTCGCAACGGTTAATGATTACGGTGAGATCGTAGCCGGACCTGACGTAGTTTCACGCGGATTTGTCTACGTAAGGGAGTCTGAGGAACTGATGGGCAGAGTAAGAGAAATTGCCGCTCAGTCTATCGAAAAGGTG
>JAZKZL010000336.1:0-5534 GCA_045612645.1 Oscillospiraceae bacterium | reverse complement strand
GATCTGTTTTTCAGGGCTATCGGGATAGTTTTCTTCCAACCTCTCGCCGTTAACGTAGGTGATGAGGTGAGGCACGGACCAGCTTGTGACATCATCCTTTGTAACTGTGAGCGTTTCATTGAGAGCGGTAGCGGGATCATCCTTCTGATCGTTGAAATACAGTGTATGCAGCATGAACTCGTTGTTGTCGCAGTTCTGCAGCAGGATATCGTCTGCTACATCGTAGGGGGTGATGGGGTAGTTCACCTTGTATTCGCCGCTGTCCACGGTGTTGAACATATTTCCTGCGATGCGCGCATCGGAGATGGCAGTGACCTCGCTGCCGTTTTCGTCAGTGTATCTGATGGTGGGGCTGTCGAACTGAATACAGTTGCTTTCGTAGGTCATTGTACCCAACTGTGCGTTACCGATAAGGCGCAGACCATCGCTGATGTGATAGAATACCATCGGCTTGTCGGTGAGAGCATCGGGCAGATCAATGGGGAAGTTGGAGTTCAGCATATGGTTTACGATGCTGCCCCTGCCGCCACGGGTCAGTGTGTTGCCGACAAACACGTCGTTCTTGCCGAAGCTGTAATTATATGTGTAGTCGATGATGTTGCCACGGTAAACGCTGTTGCCGTCGCCCAGCAGCTTCTTTCCATTGGAGAACTGACCGAATTCCAGCCAGCAGGCACGCCATGTGGAGTTCTTGAAATCGGAGTTGCTTATGAAGTAGCGGTAGTTGAGGTCACCGGGAGTGATACCGTCCGTGCCCTCTTCCCATGTGCTTGCGGTGCCGTAAACGTTCTTTATGAGAAGATTATCGGTGATGGTCTTGTAGAAGAAACCGTAATCGCAGTACTGGATAGAACCGTCGGACATTACGGAGTTGTTGATGCGGCAGTTGACAAAGGCACCGATGCCTCGGGCAATGCTTGAGAAGGTGAATGAGAATTTATCGAAGTTTACGTTGTAGAATCCGCCTGCGTTGCAGCTTTGCATATACAGGCTGGTGTTCAGGAAATATCCGTTGATGGGTGCATTGTCATCAGCACTCATGACGAAAATTCCCTTGCCGTTCATATCGTCGGTCTTCTGTGAGCGGATGGTGCCGTTGAAAAATACACGGTATGTTGCACCGCCACGCAGCACGATAGGTTTGTCGGTGTAGTAGGTACCCGGGTCGATATAGAGGATTGCGTCATGTGTAGCAACGTAGTCGAATGCGGATTGCAGCTTTTCATAGTTGGAGCCGGGGTTCCAGCTCATGCCGCCGAAGTCCTCCTCGAAATATACCTTTTCGATGGTGGGGTCATTGAGATCCTTGTTGTAACGCTGTTCAAGTCCCATGTCCCAAAGCTGCTGCTCGTCTGCGCCAACCTTGCCAAGCTCTGCATAGCCTGCTGTCTTTTTGTCGGGATCAAGGAATGCGGAGAGGTCAACATAGCGGCAGAACTCGGGTGAAATATAAATGCCGTCATCCAACCAGCAGACAGGTTTGTCGCCACGCACGCCGATGCCGCCCATTGCAGGTGTACCATCGGCATTGTTCCAGCCTTTTTCACCCCAGATAACGACTGTGTAATCCTCCCAGCCTTCTGTGTAGGGACGGCCTTGCTTCCAGTCGTCAATCATGAGGTTTTCGTATTTCCAGTCATTTATCTTGAATGCATTATCGGTGAAGTATACGTTTTGCGAGCCTGTACGCTTTCCGCTGTAGCTTGCTACCCATTCGGAGTTATTCAGTTCCACGAGGGTGGTCCATTCCAGAGAATCACATTCGATCTTGTTCTGTGCGAATGTTCCGCCGCCGTGAAGTCTGATCATCGGGATACAGGTTCCGTTGCGGTGGTTGCCGCCTGCACGGTAATCGTTGAGGTAGTTCTCGTGGATGACGTATCCCTTGCCCGGGAACATCCACTTTTTCTGTTCTGCGTCCCAGTATCTTGTTTCGTGGTCATAAGGCTGGATGCCCATGCTTTCGAAATATTCCGCAATATCATTGTAGGAGCAGTTCTTGAACAGACATCCGCTGACAGAGTTGGAATCCACCGTTGTATCGATAGCAAATCCGTATAAACGTTCCAGCGTAAGGTTTGAATATGATGCATGAGGACACCAGCAGCCCGCACCTGTTCGTGTGAACAGGAAGTTTCCTATGTAGGAATTGGAGAAAAGCGTAGTACCCATGCTGAAGTTAATCTGGAACATCGGCAGACGTTCGTAGCCGTCCTCATTCACATAGTATCCGCCATAGAAGTAGTTGTCGTAATAGAATGCGTCATTTGTCTGCACGCCATGGAGTGCAATGCGGCATGGACCGCATGTGATATCCTTGACTCTGGTAAGCATATCAGTGAAAGTCCATCGTATGAAGCTGTTGAAGCCCGAAAGAGCAAGGTTGCTAAGTCCGCCGTATGCCATGCGTATCCTGTAAAACAAGGAATAGCTTTCGTGCGACTTGACAGAGTCACTGCATATGTTGTTCAGGATCTGTTCAGGGGTGCTTGTGGGTTTGAAACTCTGGTGGGCGTTGCTTACAACGAATGTAAGGTCACTGATGCTGCCGAAGTACCATGAGTATGTTTCGTTAAGGTTTTTGTTTGTGAAGAAACCGCTTACATCAACGGGTTTACCGTCAACGTCCTTGAGATGCGGTTCAACAACGAAAACGGACTTACCCGCAACGCCATTGATATCGGTATATCCCCACAGGTAGATGGACTTCCTGAAGTAGTACACGCCCTCCTCAACGAACACCTGTGCGCAGTTGGTGGAATCACGGGGATCGTGCTCCGCACGTGCGACCTCAAGCGCCTTGTTCAGCATATCCGAATAATCGTAGTAGGGATCATCAGGGTTGTAATCGGGGAACACAAGGTCGTTGTTCTCGTCCCTCAGTGTTGCCATATCAGAGGGAAAGCAGACTACCTTGTCGTGTTTGTAGAAGTTGTTGTTGGTGTCGTTCTCGGGACGCATACCGATCTCGCCCGAATGACCGTACTTTATCATACCGTCGTTAGGGTCGTAGTTGATGGCAAAAGGGGTACGTTCCTCAGCGGCAAAGGATGTCAGAGTGAACGGTGACATTCCGAGGAAGATGCTGAATAACATCAGCAGTGCCGTAATGAACGACAGAGATCTTTTAGCTGTAGCTTTCATATAATTCCTTTCTCTGGCGGAAATGCAATATCCGTTAGAAGATACTTTAATATAATATTATTCTACTGTAAATATGGATGTATTTCAATAACTTACGTTTAACTGGTCAATATAGCGGTCAAGTGGCTGTATTTCTGTACGAAATGCCGTATTTGTGAATGAAATGCCGTTTGCGGCGCTTTGTGCATGAAATTCCCGGCTTGTGTTGCCTATATATGCGAAAGGGAGGATATCTGTTTCTTTATATCGGGATTTGTTCTTGACAATATACATAAACAGTTATATAATGATACTGGGAAATTCGTACGGTATGAAATTCCACAGAGGAGTGACGAGATGAAGAAAAACAGAAATTTGTGCGTGATCATGGCTGATATTACAGAGGATTACCGTGATGATTACCTTGTCGGACTGGAAAAGCAGGCAAATCGTATGGGTTATGTTACCACTGTGTTTTCTATGCCGCTTCTCAACCAGCTTAAGACTGGCGGAGAAGAAAGTGTATATGAGCTGATAGATTATGACAGATATGACGGTGTCGTGTTTTTTGAGAAGTCGTTTTCTGCCCATAAATCACTTGCCAAGCGACTTGAAAAGGAGATCGCGGAAAATTGTCACAAGCCTGTTGTGGTGATAGGCAATTCCTCCGTTTTTGCGGATATTTTTACAGGCGATCACAGCAGAAATATAGAACTGCTTACCGATCATATTATTGAACAGCATGGCTGCGAGCTTTTATATCTGCTGGGTGGATATCACGATTTCCCGACTAATACCGATAAGGGCTTTGTGAATTCGCTTAAGAAGCATGGCATACATTTCACGGATGACAATATGTTCTACGGTGGCTTCTGGCGTGAATGTGCGGATAATCTGGCAAAGGATATTGCCTGCGGGGCAGTGGAAAAGCCTGATGCTGTAGTATGTTACAGCGATATAATCGCATTTTTCTTTATCAAGGCTCTTGCCAAATACGGGATCCGTGTGCCTGAGGATATAATAGTTGCGGGGTACAGCGCTGCTGCCTGCTCGCAGAACGGTATCATTTCGATCACTACCTGTACCTGTGATGCGGAGTATATAGGCAGAATGGCGGCTGCGTGTATGCATTCTCGTATAACCGGTGAGGAGCCGGCTGCGATAAACAGACCCCGTGCCAATATCGTAACAGGAATGAGCTGCGGATGCGGAAGCAATCAGCATATTGATATGCGATTCCGTCTTGAACTGCACGAGAAACGCAGTATTCAGGATATCTGCTATGCAAACAGCGAGCTTGACGAAAAGCTTCTTGAATGCACGGATCTTGTGCAGCTTTCTGATGTCATCGCCCAGACTCATTATCTTATTGCTGATAAGAGCATGATGTCTGTCAACCTGAATCTGAACGCAAAGACTTCTCGTTGTATTTACATGACAGATAGCGTGGGAACAGGCAATTTCACTGATTTTAACAGCTTGTCTATCCTTCCTTACGAGCCAGCAAACAGCGAACTTCCGAATAATCTTCATGTTCTTCCTGTTGTGTTCAGAGGACGATGCTACGGACATATTGCTGTCGGATATAACGAGCCTGTGGCATATAATCTTATCTTGAAAGAGTACATTAAACGTCTTGCTATAAGCCTTGAGGTCATGGAGCTTCGTGGTATTGCTGAAGCTGCATCACTGTCTGACACTGAACAGGTCGTAACGGAGGATAAGCATAAACTTAATACGGTATTTGTTTGTAAAGGAGATGCACTTCATAAGGTCGCGGCGGATAATGTGCTGTTCTTTGAAACAGAAGGAAGAACGACCATGGCTGTAATGAAGACAGGCAAATATGCGGTCAGAAGCTCACTTACCCAGCTTGAGGAGCTGCTTGATAAGGATAAGTTCATGCGTGTTTCAAAATCAGCGCTGCTTAATCTTACAAAGGTGACGGGTTATTCTCCGGGCAATGACAGAACTTTGCTTGCTTCACTTGCCGGTAATGTAACAGTGCGTGTGTCACGAAAGTGTGCCCCGGATTTCAAAGAAAGGTTGGCTGAGGTGTAGCTGGAATTGTACGATGCAGTTCTTGTTGGTTGGTGATATATCCTGCAAGGCGGAATACTGCAAGTGCGGTCATACTGTGTCTGTAGATTACACAAAACCGCTCAACCCTGATGGTTAAGCGGCAGCAGACGGCAATCTTTTCGGTTTTGGCGTTGTGGATGAAATCGCCTTGAAACCGCTATATTAAGCCAAGATCCGACTGTCGGAAAGGTGTTTCAAGCCGAACATTTGTAGATTAAAAAGCCATTCCTTTTGGAATGGCTTTTTAATCTATATGGCACGTCTGAGGGCACTCCATCCCCTGACTCTATATTCCGTAGAAATGTAACTCAGGGAACGGCTCTGTTGTG
>JAZKZL010000335.1:0-1638 GCA_045612645.1 Oscillospiraceae bacterium | reverse complement strand
ACTCCTATTCCAACGATAATTACGCAACGCTTTACGTTTGTTCAGGCGGTGCAGACAGCCCCAGACAGGTGCAGCTCCGTCTTGCAAAGGACGGCAAATGGTACTTGTGGGAGCAGTTCCTGCTTGCAGATATCCGCAAGCCTGAGAGCACAGACCCCTGGGCGTGAAATAACAGAAAGGTTAAGAAATGAACAGAAGAATACCCATTCTGCTTTGTGCAGCGGCAATGATACTTGCTCTCACAGCTTGCGATAACGGCAATACTCCGTTAACGTCGGACGAAACATCCGATGTGCAGTCACACACCACATCCGCAGCTGAACAGTCTACATCCTTTGCCGATGGTACGACAGAGACAATTCCCGAGCAGACCGGGGAGCCTGCTGAAATTCCCGAAAAGGAATGGAATGTCAGCGGCTATCAGGTGTGGGATTTCGTGGGAAATATCCGTGATGTTTCTCTGAGAGTTCACAAGGCAGTGGATAACTATTATCTTGAAGCCTCTGCTGACGGTGAGGTGTTGAGCGATGTTATGCTTTCCTCTCCTTACAGCGGACTGAATGGCATTATTCTTGATGAGAGCGATATGGCACAGCATTTTGCTATAACCGAGGCGTTTTACGGTGGCAATTATATTGCGTTTATGACAGGCGATGAGGATGTGCGTTTCTTCACTGTGTATTTCGCTGATGATACGGGCGTATATCCTATAACCCTTCAGGGCGGCGAGGATAATGTGTTTGAGGGCAAGCCGGGGGATGAACTGAGTTACTACGGTCAGTATGTATATCTTGGTGATGAACTCATTATGATGGAATACCGTGATACTTATATCCCGATACCCGAAGCTGAGGAGGGCAAGACATGGATAGCAACACTTAACACGGGAGAGAATGTCTACCTTGAAAACGGCACTCAGCTATCCGAGGATGTTGTCAGCTATCCGTTTGCACTCATGCGTTATTCCACAGGAAAATATGCCGACAGCCTGATGGAACCCGAACTTTTCGAGCGTGAGGATGAGGGTATGTACGAGGGTGGTTATACCTATATCGGCGATGCCGTCACTACTGAAGATATGTTCCCTTACAGCAAGGTGTCTGCAGGCGATGTGCTTGAGGGCGGATACACTGTTGATGAAGCTGTGCTGAACCTTTACTATTACGAAAATGAGGACGGTACATACAATTCGTACACCTCCGAAAATTCCATTCATATCAGTGAGGATATCACACTGACAGGCTCGCTCAGATATTTCGGCGAAGACTGTGATTATGCCGAAAACGGTGATCTGGTATTCATCCCTGATGGCTCCTATGCAGGACTTCCCATCCCCGTAAGTGAATTCTATTTTGAAGGCGGAATTACGGAGATGTATGATCTTGGCGACGCTTCTGAAGCACCCTATGTGACATACAGTGACGCTGTTCCGTTCCTGCTCGGTAATTACTTTGTGAATTACAGTGAAAATACCGATCTTATATCCATGTATAACGATATCTGCAGCGATGGCAATTCCTGGGCGTCGATGGTGAAGATCACTCTTTCTGATGTGTGGATGAGCTGCTCTGTAGAAAACGGACTTTCGGGCAGTGCGGTTATCACATCTAAGTCGGATCGTAGCCATGTCGTTCTGTG
>JAZKZL010000334.1:0-2221 GCA_045612645.1 Oscillospiraceae bacterium | reverse complement strand
TAGGTGCATTTTAAAAGGGGATCAGTGGCAAACGGAATGGTTTTGCACAGCAAAATCGCATTCCCATTAGGGGAATGCGAAATGGAGTTTGCGCCCCGCGTAAGCCGAGCATCGCTCGGCGTCGCTGGCAAATTCCGATTTTTCCTCAGGCATAATCACCGCCGCCCGGCTAATACTAATGCCGAGGTGATATATATGGCGAAACAAGGAATGAAACGCCCCGATTATACGCACACACATCCCCAAAACGAAGTGCCGCCTGTTCCTGAGCTTCAGGGCAAGGCAAAGCACACAAAGCAGCCTGCAAATCCGATCATCGCAGGAACAAACCCGCCTGCGCAAAAGGTATGGCACACCGAGCGTCCCATCCCCGAGGACATCTATCCCGCTATCGACACCGACCTCGCACGGGATAACGTGGAAAATGATCTAACTGCTGCCGATGCGCAGGATCTTTGATAAAAAAGCAACCGCAGCATGCATAATGGTCTTGCGGAGCAAGATCCATTTTCCATAAAGGAAAATGGAAATGGAGCATGCGCCGCACGAACGCATAGCGTTCGTATGGGAAAATGATCTAACTGCCGCCGATGTGCAGGATCTTTGATAAAAAAGCAACCATAGCACAAAAAACGCTGCCGATTTTGTTCGGCAGCGTTTCGTATTTACTTGATATAATCCCTCAGTGCAGCGATAAGAGCGTCTATCTCCTCATCGGTTCCTACGGTGATACGCAGGCGGTTGTCTATCCTTGCCTTAGAGAAGTATCGTACATATATATCACGGGTCTTTAAATACTCGCAGATATCCTTTGCACGGTGATCCTTATGCTCTGCAAAAACGAAGTTCGCACTGCTATCAGGCAGCTCAAAGCCCATTGCACGCAGCTCCTTTGTGAGCCTGTCACGGGTAGCGATCACCTTTGCGATGGTAGCACGGAAATACTCCTCATCCTTAACTGACGCTATTCCCGCTTCTATCGCTACGCTGTCCATCGGATAGGAATTGTAGCTGTCCTTTGCGGCATAGAGTGCGGAGATTATCTCCTTGTTGCCGAAAGCGCAGCCTATTCTCATGCCCGCCATGGAGCGGCTCTTGGAGAAAGTCTGTGTAACCACGAGGTTTTCGTACTCGGAAAGCAGCGGAATTGCGCTCTCACCGCCGAAATCCACATACGCCTCGTCCACGATGACAACACTGTCCTGATTTGCATCCAGTATCTCACGGATGAAATCAAGTCCCCTAGCAATACTGGTAGGCGCATTCGGGTTGGCAATTACCACGCCGCCGTTTGGGCGCTTGTAGTCCGCTGCATTGATGTTAAAACTCTCATCCACAGGGATGGTCTCGAACGGAATGCGCAGCATCTCGCACCACACGGGATAGAACGAATATGTGATATCGGGATAGATAACAGGCTTATCGGAATTGAAGAAAGCACGGAAGCACAGCGCCAGCACATCATCCGAGCCGTTGCCCACGAACACGTTCTCACGGGAAAGTCCCACTCTCTCCGCAATGGCAGCTGCAAGAGGCTTAGCGTCTGCATCGGGATACTTTTTCAGCACTCCGCCGTCAAAACGCGAGATCACCTCCAGCACACCGGGTGCAGGGGGATAGGGATTCTCATTTGCATTGAGCTTTATAAAATCCGTCTTATTCGGCTGCTCGCCTGCAACATAGGGTTCTATTTTTATAAGATTATCTCTCCAGCTCATTTTGTTCTCCTTATTTATCAGATGATACCGAACAACGTCATGGCGATGCCGTTGATCGCAAAATTGGCTCCCATGTGGATGAGCCAGGATATGTAAAGATTTCCGTAGCGCTCGTTGAAAAAGTTGAATATGCAGCCGCCCGCAACAAGACCCACAAGCGCCACTGCAACCAGCGGAGGCTCAAAAGCCACCCACATCATCGCCACATGATACAGCGCAAAGGTAAGCGAGCTGAAGATATACGCAGCCTTTCGGGAAACGTATTTCTGCAGCTTAAGGCAGGCAAATCCACGGAAGAAAAACTCCTCCAGAAAGGAATTACAGAAGGATATGTACAGTGCCACCGCAACGAAGTTATCCTTATCGATGCCCATGGACTCCTCCAGATTTCCCGTTATCTGCGAAAAATCAAAGAATCGTCCGATGAGAAGATACGCGCCTATTATCACGGCAAAAACGCCGAAACCCCAGAGCAGCGCCTCGACAATGCCCTTTGCACCGCC
>JAZKZL010000333.1:0-10461 GCA_045612645.1 Oscillospiraceae bacterium | reverse complement strand
CAGTGTCTTGCCGTCAACTGTGATTGTACCAGCCTCATCATCAGCTGTTACTGTGTGAGCAGCGTCTACGCCGAACTTGCCGCAGTATGCGCCCTGAGCGGTATCATACTTGAGCAGGTGAGCCAGCATAGAGGGCTTTGTCAGGTCGTTGATAGCTACTACCTCGTAGCCCTCAGCGCCGAACATCTGTCTGAACGCAAGGCGTCCGATACGGCCGAAACCATTAATTGCAACTTTAACTGCCATTGGAATATTCCTCCTGAATTTTCCGGACACGGGAGCGACCCGTTGTCCTAATATTATTGATATATATCATATCACAATTATTATACTAAAAAAATCCGATTTAATCAAGATGTTTGTCTAAATTTTATCAGAAAAGATAGTAAAATTCTAATGAATTTTTTTGTGCATTTTACATAAACAACTTGATTTTTTAATGTGCATAAACAATAAAACTAACCGCCATTCTTAAGCTCAGTATATCTTTTAACAAACCATATCGAGTTTCTGTCAGCCACCTCGAAATCCCTGCCGTTGAGGTATTCCAGGCAGCCTGCATCGGTGGTGAATTCGAACGTCAGCTTGTAGGAATATAGCGCCTGACCATTATAGCCGTACTGCTTATTGACCTTGTTGCTGCCGTACTTGCCGTCACCCAGCAGAGGATGTCCGATATATGCAAAATGCGCTCTTATCTGATGTGTTCTGCCCGTGAGAAGATCCACTTCCACAAGGCTCTGAGTGCCGATGCTGTCCAGCACGCGGTACTTCGTCTTTATGGTGCGGTTTTCGGGAGTCTTTCTGTCAGAGACCACTACCCTGTTCTCAGCTTCGATCTTATGCAGGTACGCAGTGAGCGTGGCAGCAGTCTTTTCCGGTCTGCCCTGCACCACGCACAGATACAGCTTGACAAGCTCCCTGTCGCGGATCTTCTGATTGAGTACACGCAGGCTCTCTGCGTTTTTCGCTGCGATAAGTATGCCGCCCGTGTTGCGGTCTATGCGGTTGCACAGCGCAGGAGCAAAGCTCTGCTCCTCCTCAGGGATGTATTCACCTTTCTTCCACAAATAGCACTTTATGCGGTTTATCAGAGTATCTGAAGTGTTGTCGTTATCCTCATGCACAACCACGCCAACGGGCTTATCCACAAGCAGGATGTTTTCATCCTCAAAAATGATATCAAGCTCAGGCGGCACATTACGGAAATCGATCTCCTTCTCTCCGCCCTTCGAAAGCAGCTCGTCGCTCAGATAAAAGCGGAAAACATCACCCTCACAGAGTTTCACGTTAGGCTCCGCCTTTGCACCATTGAGCTTTATGCGCTTTTTACGCATCAGCTTGCATATCAGCGGCAGTGTGAGATTCGGATACGCCTTTGAAAGAAAGCGATCGGCACGCTGACCCGCGTCATTTTTTGTTACAGTAATTTCAGTCATACAGCACACCTTTCAGATGTATTATCTATTATAGAGTATAGCACATACCCCTGCTTTTTTCAACCACTTTGCCTTTGCAACGACAAAAAAGCGCACCCAAAAAGGCACGCTTTGTTATCAGAATAAGACGTAGCTTAACGCATATATTCACGCCAGTCGAGATCGCCGCGCTCCAGTGCATGGATAAGCGCCTCGGATGTCGCAATATTTGTAGCCACAGGAATATTATGCACATCACACAAACGCAGAATATTATTGTCATTAGGCTCGTTTGCTTTTGCATGCATAGGATCACGGAAGAAAATAAGCAGATCTATCTCATTGCAGGATATGCTGGACGCAAGCTGCTGATCGCCGCCCTGCGAGCCGCTCATAAATCTCTGGATATGCAGACCTGTAGCTTCAGCAACAAGCTTGCCTGTTGTTCCCGTAGCACAGATATTGTGTCTGCTCAGGATGCCGCAATAAGCAATGCAGAACTGAACCATCAGTTCTTTCTTTGAGTCATGTGCGATAAGTGCGATATTCATACGGAGTATCCTCCTTAAAATGTTAGTTGATGTTGATAGTCAGCGGAACGTCCTCGCCCACGATTCTTCTTGCGATAGCTGCGTAAGCCTTTGCACCGCCGCAGTTAGCGGGAAGCGGCTCGCCCTTAGCGCCGCAGATCTTGATGTTCATATCCTCGGGAACAACGCCGATAAGCGGAATACCTACGTTATCCATTACCTCATCCAGATCATAGAGGATCTCCTCCTCCTTGAAGTTAGGGCTTACCTTATTGATGACAAGGCGCTGATTTGTACAGTTCTTGACATACAGGAAGTCGGACAGGATAGCACCGTCGCGAACGCAGACGGTATCGGGAGTGGTTACCATCAGGATAAGCTCCGCAGCCTTGATAACGCTGAATACAGAGGAACCGATACCTGCGGTATCCATGATTATGTAATCGAAGTGCTTGCGCATTTCCTCGCACACTTCCATGATCTTCTCGGGATTGATCTCGATGAACGGGTTGCGGGTAGCGCAGACAAGATACAGATTGTCAACACGGTCTACCTTAGTGGTAGCGGTAAGGATATCGATCTTGCCTTCCAGATACTCACCGATATCATGCTTCACCTTGTCCTTGATACCAAGCATGATATCCTGACATCTCAGACCGAAGTCAAGCTCAACTACAAGTGTCTTTTTACCAAGCGCAGCAAGTGCGGTAGCAACGTTAGCCGATGTGGTAGACTTACCTGTGCCGCCTTTACCTGCGGTTACTGCAATAATCTGTGACATATTTTTCCCCTCTCTACATGAATCCGCACCGCCCGAAAGCGACAGGCACAGATTTCAATATAATACCTTATTGATATTCTATCACAAAATCCCCTATATGAAAAGGTCTTTTTGCAAATTATTTAAATTTTTGTGAAAACTCAGTAATATTGTGCAAGAATTATTGTACATTTTCAACAATTGACATTTAATTGCATCCAAACATCACAACGGAAGAACTGCGTAGCCTTCTTCATCGTATACAGGGTTGAATTCCCTTGTAACATACGCCGATATGATATTTGCCGCAACGTGACGGCTGTACTCTCCCTCATCCATCATCACGCCAAATGCGATCTCGGGATCATCCGCAGGATAAAAGCCTACTATCGCTGAATTATAGATGGTGGTAGTTTTCTGAGGCGTACCTGTCTTTGTCGCAACCATTGAGGCATCAATGCCCTTGTATTCGTATGTGTTCACATATCTTCCCTCGCATACGAAGAACGCTGACTCAGATACCAGCTTCATGCCGTCCACTACAGTCTCAAACACATCTGCATATTCAGACATATCCTCGATTATCTCAGGCTCTGTCTTGTAGATAAGCTCGCTGTAATCGTAATTGTAGACGGAATCTATAATATGCGGTCTGTAGCGTACGCCACGGTTGGCGATGGTCATTGCCTGCACCGCCATGTGAAGCGGCGTCAGCAGAGTCTCGGACTGACCGATTCCCGCCTGAATAACATCGCCCTCATTCCATGTAAGCCCCAGCTGTTCATACAGCGGCTTGGAGGTCATCTGACCATTTTCCATGGCAAGCTCAAAGCCGAGATCTGTTCCCACGCCAAATCGTGAAGCCCACCATGCAAGCCTGTCTATTCCCAACAGTCGCGCGGTCTCATAGTAGAAGATATTGCAGGAATGGCGCAGCGCAAGCTCCACATCCAGCGAGCCGTGACCGCTCCAGTTCCAGCAGTGCGGCGTGTAGCCCGTGTAGTAAGTATAAGTTCCGCTGCAATAAATGGTGTCGTCTGCGTCAACGATTCCCTCCGCAAGCGCTGCGGTGGAGGTGATGGTCTTGAAAGTTGAACCGGGTCTGTAAACGCCGTTCAGCGCTCTGTTGAAGATGGGCTGCTGATCTGCGGTAAGCACCTTTTCATAGTCCTCCAGCAGATCATTGATATCATAGCCGGGATTGCTCACCATTGCAAGTACGCCGCCTGTCTTTACGTTAAGGACTACAGCTGCGCCGCTCTGACAGTTCTTGCCGCGGTCATCCTGAGTATAGTGAGGAGAATGCAGAAAATCGATATGATACTGCACGATATCCTGCACCATCTTCTGATACTCGCTATCCAAAGTGAGCTTTACACTGTTTCCTGCAATGGGATCCAGCGTGATCTCATCGGAAAGCTCGATTCCGTTGGAGTTTCTTGTTATCGTTCTGATGCCGCGCTCGCCCCTGAGGGTCTCCTCAAGGGAAAGCTCCACGCCCGAAAGACCAATGATATCGTTCATGGTGTAGCCCGAATCCTTCAGCGCCTCATATTCATCTGCGGAGATAGCACCCACAGTGCCTCTCAGATGCGGCGCAACGGAGCCGTCCAGATAAAGTCTGCTCCATCCCTCGGTGATATCCACGCCCGGAAGCAATGAGCTAAGCTCCTTCAGCTCCATTACGGTCTCTTCCTTGATGCCCGAAGTCAGCACAAACTGATTTTGCTGCGAAAAATCCTTCAGCTGCATTTCATACCGAACACCTGCGATATATCGACGCATCTGCTCATCATATTTTTCGGATATTTTAAAAGCATTGTACAGCTCGTTCATGCAGTTGTCAACGGTGGCATACACGCCGAGATTCATCTCTGAACGCAGTGTATCCACCTGTTTCTCCTTGCCTGCAACAAAGGAATACGGAGCAGTCTTTGTTATGGGCAGAGAATCGTTCCACTCCTCCCCGTTTTCGATCAAAACGGAAAGCACACGATAAATTATCTCATTCTCAGTGCCCTTGATAAGCGAGGCACGCTGAAAATTAACGCTGTAGCTCAGTTCGTTTGTATTGAGCACGATGCCGTTGCAATCGGCGATCTTTCCTCGCGCCGCCTCGATCGGCTGCTCTGCGGTATAGGTGCTTTGGGTCATAGCGAGATATTTCTCGCCGTCAGCGATCTGTATCTGAAGCAGCCTCAATCCGCATATAAACGAAGCCACAACAACTATCGCAACCAGTACCGCAAAGCGGATGAATGCAGATATCTTAGCCATTTTTCCTCCATTGGATTGATAATAAAAACGTATCGGTAAATCGGAATTTGAAACGCAATAAAATTAACGCATCGGTGTAGGGACACAGCGTGCTGCAGATTTACTTCGTAAATGGCAGCATTGCCAAAGGCAAGGCTGTGTCCGCATAACACAAACACATTATTAACGGACACAGCACGCTGTGTCCCTACAATCATCTGTTAATTAAATCGCACCTACAAATTCCGACTTATTATTCTCTCACGATATCCGCCTTGTCGTCCTTTGTCAGCGCGGATTCCTCGGGCTTGCGCTCAACTCTGAAGCGCAGCTTCCTGTGGATGAACCGCACCAGAAAATATACGGGAATTGACCACACAACAGCGCCGAGATATGCGGGAAGAACTTCATTTCGGAATGTAACACCTGATTCCGCACCATCCCAAACCCAGTGGATGAACAGCATATCCATCGCTCCCATGATAAGGCTAACGCCCAGATTCATCACAAAATGGCTGATCCAGTTACTCTTTATGAGATACTGCACCAGCAATGATATCACGGGACAGCACACCAGCAGCCACAGCGAGGAAAAGCCCAGTATAGTGCCGCTTGCCATATCCAGCATAAGACCGCAGCAGGCACCGAATATGCCCGAAGCAAGCTCTCCCTCACGGGTAGCCACAGCGGTGGCAAGAGGGATTATGAGCAGAGGGCAGAAGCCCCGTATGAGCGGATTTACCTCCCACACATAAAACAGCAGCAGGACCGCCGCATAAAGAAGCCAGCGCAGAATACCACGCAGCATTACTCTGCGTGAACGAGCCCTGCTTCTGGAAATGATCTTTGTTTTCATCAATACTGATCCTCTGTATCAAAGGAAAGTTCCTTGCCGTCAAAGCCTACCACAGCAAAAACTGTGGTAACCTCAAAGCAATCCACCATCGGTTCAACAAGAGCATGTCTTGAAAGGCCGTTAGCATCGTCGTATACTTCCTTTACGGTTCCAACGATAACTCCCTCAGGGAACAATCCGCTCTTACCTGAAGTGGCGATGATATCGCCCGGCTTAATATCGGCATCCTTCAGGATATTGCTCATAAGGCACATTCCGTTTTCGGCATTTGTAAGGTCGTTTTCAAGAACGCCCGTTGCCTTGCTCCTCATCGTGAACACTCCGACATTCACCTGCGGAGAGAGCATTGTGGAGACCTTTGCATAATTCGGAGCGATCTCAGTCACCCTGCCGATGAGTCCCACGGAAGTAACTATGGGATCGTTGAGAGAAAGACCGTCACTGCTGCCACGATTGATGGTGAAGCCGCCGTACATATCGTTTGCATTTCTCGCCACAACATCACACGGCTCGGAGAAAACGAAGCTTTCGTTCTCCTCCTTTAATCCCAGCATCTCTCTGAGCTGAGCGTTCTCCTCCTTCAGTGCCTCATAATCCATGGTGTTCTTGTACATTTCTGTGAGCTGAGCTTTAAGCATCTCATTCTCTGCCTTATAGCTCTTTGCATTAACAAGGGTATCCAGCAATCCGTTCGCCCAATCGGAAATGGAATTCGCAGCCGATACAAACGGATATGTGACAGTAGTAAGCACCTTTTCGGGAACAGTTGCAAAGCCGCCCGATACTGCTATATATGTCATAAGTCCCAGCAACAGAGCCGCTATACAGATAAGTATCTTGAATTTCAGGCTTCCGAAAAACTCCTTCATCACTATCCCCCTTCATGCTTAAAATACAGGGCGCAGCGGTTTCCCGCCGCACCCTTCAATGTTTATCAATAGATGGAATCATCCTCGCTGAGAACATCTTCAAGCTTGTCGATATTCTCGAGAACCTTACCTGTACCGTCTGCAACGCAGTCCAGAGGACGCTCTGCGATCTTTACGGGCATGCCTGTCTCCTCGTGGATGAGCATATCAAGGCCTCTCAGCAGTGCGCCGCCGCCTGCAAGCATGATGCCGCTCTCGATGATGTCCGCAGCAAGCTCGGGAGGAGTCTTTTCCAGTGTGGTCTTGATAGCCTCGATAACGTGGGAGAGAGGCTCGGAGATAGCCTCACGGATCTCCTCGCTGGTAACTGTGATGTTCTCAGGCAGACCGTTCAGCAGGTTTCTGCCCTTGATATCCATTACAGGCTCGTTGTCGTCGGTCTTGTAAGCGGAGCCGATGCCTGTCTTGATATTCTCTGCGGTTCTTTCACCGATCAGCAGGTTGTACTTCTTCTTGATGTAGTTGATGATAGCCTGATCGAAATCGTCACCCGCAACTCTCTCGGAACGTGCGGTAACGATGCCGCCGAGGGAAATGATAGCAACCTCACTGGTGCCGCCGCCGATATCTACGATCATGCTGCCTACAGGCTCCGCAACAGGCAGACCCGCACCGATAGCCGCAGCCATAGGCTCCTCAATGATGGAAACGCGCTTTGCGCCTGCATTCTGAGCTGCTTCCTTTACGGCACGGCGCTCAACTGCGGTAACGCCCGAGGGAATGCAGATGATGACTCTCGCTCTGCCTCTGCCCTTCAGCGCCTTCTTGATGAACTGCTCCAGCATGCTGGATGTGGTATCGAAATCAGCGATAACGCCGTCCTTAAGGGGACGAACAGCAACGATAGAGCCGGGAGTACGGCCGATAACATCCTTAGCCTCCTGACCAACGTAGCGAACGCACTGCAGCTTCTTATCAACTGCAACTACGGAAGGCTCGCGGATGATGATGCCCTTTCCTCTCATGTATACCAGAGTATTTGCGGTACCGAGATCGATACCGATATCCTTTGTAAAACCGAACATTATATTTTCTCCTTTTGTTTATATTAACACTTATAAATAAGCATATTGTGCCAACTTTAATTATAACACTATTTTGCACGGTCGGCAATATATTATTTACATCAAATTTTCTGACATAGGAAGATTTTTTTGGCGTTTTATTACAATAAAGCACAACGGTCATTTACCAAATGTCGAAAACTCACTCTGCGCCACGGAAATACAGTCCTCTTGTGAGGCTTCCCTCAGGCTTTTTGTTGTTCAGATACATATCCAGAACAGGTGCAAGCTCTGTTTCCGTTGTAAATCTCAGCACTGCGAAATCGAACTGCGAGAGCGCCCTCTGTCTGTCGCTCATTATGAGCATATCGGGATTTAAAAGCTCCACACTGTTGCCGCCGCAGAGTATCGGCATCTCGTTGCCACGGCGATCGGTGATGCTCTTTTTACAGGGTGTCTTCGCACCGCAGGGCTTGCCGCCCGATATCGGACATCTGCGCATGAGCATCAGGGGAAGTCTGCCGTACGCAAGTATTCCCCGCGGCATATCACAGACGATGTCCGAAAGCTGCTGCACCGTACCCTCAAACGAGAGCGTGATATCGCTCAGACCGAAATCCTTGCAGAAATCAGCGCTCCTGCTGCTGATAACATTCATGCGATAGCCGCCGAGGACGGTGTAGCCTTCCTCTTTAAGCAGCTGCGCATGAGCGAGAGTCATCGCACAGCCCTTTGTGAAACCGCACTTTTTCAGCTCACGAAGTCCTGCACGCACCTCATCCTCGCAGTCTGCAAGGAAAAGCGGCGGCAGCACGGCAATTCTGTCCTTATCGGGAGTAGCCGCAGAAAGCAGCTTCATCGGCGCATATATCAGCTCAAAATCCAGCGAAAGCGCCTGAGAAAGCTGCTGTGCATCAGCAACTTCGGCACGGAATTTTGGCTGCTTCGGCTCTCTGCTCTTTTTATGAGAGAGCGGCTGCAGATCGTTCACACTGTATTTAGGTGTGTTTTTCTGTAAAATAAGGCTGTCAAGCTGCTCGCAAAGCTCACGCCTGAGTGCGTTCAGATCAGCCGCAGTGATGAACAAGCCATCCTCCACATCCGCAGTTATCTCTCCTGCACAGAACTGCGTACCGCCCAGCTTGCTCATGCGGGAGCATACGCTCTCCTCGGTTGCGGGAGCATTCTGCGCTGCCTGTGGCACTGCGCCTGTCACGCTTGCATATACGCTGCCGCATTTTGCGCTTGCCTCGATAGGCTCGTCCTTGTATGCGGTGACGTGGATATCCACCGAAAGTCTCGGCAGCTCATCCTTGTAAAGCGCCTTTATTCCATTCAGCGCCTTTGCGGAATTTTCCACATCATCCTTGCTGCGGATGCCCTGCATATCTGCTATACTGCCTGCATAATAGCTGTCCGTAAGACCGCCGCGTGAGAAAATATCCCCGAGGCGCTCCCTGTCATATTCCTCGCCTTTAAGCGACTTATAGCATGCATCCGTTGCACACGCCACATATTCGGGACGCTTCATCCTGCCCTCTATCTTATATGAGGCTATGCCTAGCTTTTCAAGCTCGGGCAGATGCGGTATAAGCGAGCTGTCTTTAAGCGAAATGACATTGTGCCTGTCGCCGCAGGTGAAATCAAGCCTGCAGGGCTGCGCACAGAGACCTCTGTTGCCGCTCCTGCCACCGAAAATGCTGCTCATATAGCACTGACCGCTCACCGAAACACAAAGCGCACCGTGAACGAACATCTCCAGCTCTGCCGTGGTGTTCTCCGTGATATTCTTTATCTGCTCTGCTGAAAGCTCTCTGCCGATGACCACACGGGAAAAGCCGCACTGCTCCGCCGCCTTTACACCGCACACGCTGTTCAGAGTCATCTGCGTAGAGGCGTGCAGCGGCATTTCGGGACACACCTGACGTGCTATCGCCGCAGCGCCGTGATCCTGTATTATAAGCGCGTCAACGCCGCACTCGGCAGCGATCTTCACGCACTCTGCAAATTCCTCTGCTTCGCTGTCAAACACCAGCGTATTCAGCGCCGCATACAGCTTGACGCCGCGCCTGTGGCATTCCTCGCATGCCTGTTTCAGTTCCTCAGCAGAAAAATTTTCGGCGTTTTTACGCGCCGAAAACTGTTTCATTCCGATATATACTGCGTCTGCTCCCGTATTGAGCGCCGCAGCAAGACTTTCCATCCCTCCGCAGGGAGCTAATATCTCACTCATAATGTAAGCTGTCCATCCTCCAGCATTTCATTGAGCTGCTTATTGAGCGACGAATTTGTACGCTTCAGCTCCTTGTTTTCCTTTGCAGCCTCCTCAGCCTTTGCACGAAGCTCCTCGCACTCCTTTTCGAGCTGTGCAAGCTTCTCCGCAGAAGCCTGAGCGCTCTCGCTGCAAGCCTTCAGTGCCACATTCTCGCTCTCCGTCTGGGAAAACTTCACCATCAGATCTTCGAGTTTGTCTGCCTTTGCACTGAGATCAGCCACCTTATCCGCACTGCTGCGCAGCTGCTGTTTCAGCTCTGTTTCGGACTTTTCAAGCTCTGCGATCTTCTCGTTAAGCTCGCTCTTTTCCTTTTCAAGGGCAGTAGCACGGTTTGCCGCATCGGCGCAGGCTTCCTCGTAATTCTTGATGGTGGAATTCAGCTCGCTCACCTGCTCGTTTACAGCCTTGCTGTTTGCTGCGGTTTTCTCCGCCT
>JAZKZL010000332.1:0-2108 GCA_045612645.1 Oscillospiraceae bacterium | reverse complement strand
GCTGCTTTCTATGCCTGCCGCCGCTTTTATCTCCGCTAAAAGCCTGCGTGCGGCTGTTTCATCGGTGAACTCTATCTCCAGTTCGTAGTCCGTTTTGCCGAAATAGCTGCTCTTGTCGAGATCTATCTCCGCGCCGTCAAGCTGCTTTATGCTGCGGTGAGTGGTAAGGCTGCCCAGCCGCTTGACATCGGGCATATCGCTCCTGCCCGAGAGAGCATTCAGCATCTCCGCCGAAAGTGATTCGGGCAGCTGCTCTCCCAACTGCTTTTCAAGCTCCGTGCGGGAAAACTCCACCCCTGTGGGCAGCTTCATCTGCAGATAATGCACGCCCTTTATCTCACGAACCCTGCAGGTGATGTGCGCCTTTACAAGCTGCATTTCAGCCGTGTCGTAATAGTGATTAGTCTGCTCCGTCACCCTGTCCCATTCGTACATGGAGCGGATGACATTATACTGCTCCTCGGTGAGCATCACCTTAAATTCATTTTCTATCATGCTTTCTCCTATACATAGCCGAGAAGTCCCCTCACGCTGACCTCTCCCGAATTTACCTTAAAGCGCTGCTCTCCGTCACGGCAGATGAGCTGACCGTCCTCTGCGATATCCTCCGCAATGGCGGTGCGCTCCCCTGTGGGAGATATCAGCTTTACTTCCCTGCCCACGGTAACGCTGCGGCTGCGGTAGTCCTCAAAAAGCTCAGCAAAATCCGCCCGAGAAAAGCGCAGGATGCCATCTGCGATGGCTGCGGCAAGCCGATCCCTGTCTGCCGAAACGCCCAGCACCGAGCTAAGCGAGCCGCCGTGCGGTATCCCCGAACGACAAAAAAAATCGGCGGACTGGCTTATATTCACCCCTACGCCGCATATTATGTCAATACCGTCACCGTTTGCGGCGCTCTCGCATAAAATACCACAAAGCTTATGCTCACGCAGTATGATATCATTAGGCCACTTTATGCCGAGCCTCTCCCCTATGAGCGGCTCGATGGCACTGCACACGGCAAGGCTCACGGCAAGGGTGATGAACTGCGGCTGCGGCGGATCTCTCAGCAGCACCGAAAGCGGGAGCATTCCCTCATCGTCCAGCCATTCGTTGCCCATTCTTCCTCTGCCCGCCGTCTGACGGAGAGCCGTCACCGCCGTGCCGTGGGAAAGCTCCGCACGGTGCTGCTTCAGCCATGTGTTTGTGGAATCCGTCTCGGCAAGCTGTATCATCCGCGCGCTCATGCCTTTGTGATATTCATGGCGATGATGTTCATTTTTATCTCGCCGCTGCTGGATATCTCGATAACGCCGTAGGTGGGCTTGTTGTGGTTGCGGGGAGAATCGGGGCTGCCCGGATTCATCACGAATATGCCGTCAACTATCTCGGTGCGGTAGAGGTGAGTGTGACCGTACAGCGCAATGCGGCATTCGTTCAGCCTTGCGTCAGCCACCAGCCTGTCAAGTCCGCTGTGGACATCCTGATAATGACCGTGGCAGCAGAATATCTTGTAACCGTTGACGTTTACTATCTGCTGCGACTTGTGCATACCGAAATCGCAGTTGCCGCCCACATATACCATCGCCTTTGCAGGGTGGAGATTGTGAACATCACGCGCCTCGTTCTCGCCATCGCCGAGATGGATAAAAAGATCCGCGTCAAGATTGCGGTCAACTATTTCATTCAGAACAGCAAAATTTCTGTGTGTGTCTGAAACTACAACTATCTTCATATAAAAACATCCTTTCGGAACGAAAAATACATAGTTACCCAAGTATAACCGTAACTATTATAGCATAGATTTTAAAATAATAAAAGGGGTTTTGAGATTTTTCCATACTTTTTTTATAAACGGGAGGTACCGATATGACAGAAAAAGAATACGAAAAGCTGCTTGAAACGGCAGGCAAAAAGCTGGGCGCATCCCCTGAAAAGCTGAAACAGACCCTCGAAAAAGGGGATATCGCTTCCCTTTCGGGAGGACTTTCCAAGGCAGACAAGGCAAAGCTGCGCGCCGTACTCGGCAACAGGGAGCTGATGGATAAGCTGAAAAAGGCGAACTCGCCGCAGGAGGACATGAAGCTGCTGAGCGGAATGTAACGCCACCGCAGCCGCACGGAAGGAGG
>JAZKZL010000331.1:0-1759 GCA_045612645.1 Oscillospiraceae bacterium | reverse complement strand
CTCGTGAGATGAAGATCACAGGCGCGCTCAGCAACTCCCTCGGCTTTGGCGGCCACAACGGCTGTATCTGCATGAAGCCCGTTAACGACTGAGAAAGGAACTGACAGAAATGAGCTTTAATAAGGATAAGGAAACAAGAATCGAAGATACTCTCGAGTGCGTTGAGGCTCTCGCTAAGATCGTAAAGGACAACGATCTCGGCCGTATCAAGATCAGCACCGATGAGCTGGATATCATTATCGAGGCAAAGAAGTCCGCTCCCGTGGCTGCAATGGCTCCTGTGGCTATGCCTGCAGCTCCCGTGGCTGCGACAGCTCCTGCAGCTGAGGCTGCTCCTGCTGTTGAGAGCGGCAATATCGTTACATCACCCATCGTGGGTACATTCTACGCTGCACCCTCTCCCGATAAGCCTCCCTTTGTTAAGGTAGGTGATACCGTGAATGCAGGTGATGTCGTGTGCATCATCGAGAGCATGAAGCTGATGAATGAGATCAACTGCGAATTCAGCGGCAAGGTTGCTGAGATATATGTAAGCAACGGCGAGCCCGTAGAGTTTGGTCAGAAGATAATGCGCATCGAATAAGAACGCTGATAAGCACGAATCTGCTGCGTCAGCAGCGCTTCGGCAGGCACAATGCCTAGTCGCAGAACGGTCGCCTTGCATCTGTACGTTTCTCACCGTTCTTTTGGTGCAATATAATTTCCGGGCGTTCGTAGGGACACAGCTTACCGTGTCCGCTTAATATGTGATTTTAAATAGTTTGAGCTTGCAGCTCGACCCGTAGAATAGGAGACAACATGACACTTAATCTTGAACAGATCAAAGAGATCATCCCTCACCGCGATCCGTTTCTGCTTATCGATGAGGTAACAGAGCTGGAACCAGGTGTGAGCGTTACCGCTAAGAAGTACCTCAGACCTGAGGAGGACTGGTTCAGGGGACATTTCCCCGGTCAGCCTGTACAGCCGGGCGTACTCATGATCGAGATGCTGGCTCAGGCAGGCGCAGTATGTGCGCTGGTGCTTCCCGAGAACAAGGGAAAGATCGCTTTCTTTGCAGGCATTGACAAGGCGCGTTTCCGCGGCACCGTAAAGCCCGGAGACACTCTGGAGCTGCACGTTGAGATGACAGGCAAGAAGGGTCCTATCGGATTCGGTAAGGCTGTTGCCACCGTTGACGGCAAGAAGGTAGTCACCGCAGAGATCTCCTTTGCAGTGGCAGACCCCGAGAATTGATCTTATTGGAGTTGACAGAATAAATGTTTAACAAGATACTTATTGCCAACCGTGGCGAGATCGCTATCAGAATAATGCGTGCCTGCCGTGAGCTTGGTATCAAGACCGTTGCGGTGTATTCATCAGCAGATAAATCTGCTCTGCATGCGCAGATCGCAGATGAGGCGGTGTGCATCGGTCCTGCTGCAACAAAGGACAGCTACCTTAACACTAAGGCTATCCTTGCGGCATGTGAGCTTACCCATGCAGAGGCTATCCATCCCGGCTTCGGGTTCCTTTCTGAGAACGCTAATTTCGCACGTCTCTGTGAGACCTGCGGAATCAAGTTCATCGGTCCCGCTCCCGAGGTCATGGACGCTATGGGCGACAAGGCAAATGCGAAGAAGACCATGGTATCCGCAGGTGTGCCTGTAGTTCCGGGATCTGACGGCGTTGTCGCTGATATAGATGAGGCTAAGAAGATCTGTGCCGAGATCGGCTATCCTGTAATGGTCAAGGCATCCGCAGGTGGCGGTGGACGTGG
>JAZKZL010000330.1:0-1457 GCA_045612645.1 Oscillospiraceae bacterium | reverse complement strand
GTACGGTCTCAAAGGACGTTATAACGCTGCTCATCGCCGTGTTTATCTTCCTCAGAGCCGCCGACATGCCATCGTGCAGCACCAGTGATGACTTTACAGCAGACATATCCTCGCCTCCTTTCCGCAGAGAAAAAGGGCGGTGTATGCCGCCCCGTTATTTTCTCTTGCCTGATTTACGCTTGATCTTCGCCGCCTCTGCCTTATCCTTTTCCACCTTGATATCTATCGCCGCAATGACGAAAGCTCTCTCGTATGGGTCAAGAGCAAGGAACTCCGACGGCTTCCAGCGCAGTTTGTGGAGGGCATAGTATGCGTAGTTTGCTTCCGCATCGCCCTCCAGTATCAGTTTTTTGCCTCGTCTACGAGTTCGCCCTCCGAGTTGAAGCCGTTCAGCTCAAGGATAGCCACAACGAGATCGTCGAACTCGCCGGGAGTGAGCATAGCAGAAATGAGCTGCTCTGCGCTCATGACATTGTAGCTCTCCTGCAGCGCCTTATCGTCGAGGCTGGGGAATACCGTGCATCTTGTCACAAGCTTGGTCTGATATGCAGCGGTGTCGAACTCCTGTGTATACTGACCGCGCTTGCCGTTTACGGGAACGCTCTTCACGCAGCCCTTGCGGAGCTTCTGATTCTCGCCTGCAGTGATTCCGCAGATCTCCCACTCAACGGGCTTGCCGTCCTCATCCACAAAGCGGTCGGATACCGCCACCGTCTTGTTGTCGACCTGTCTTGCATTCTGCGCCATAAATGCGCTCAGTGTCTTTGCCATAATGGTAATACCTCCTTGTTATTTATCACATATATGCGGGATTTCTGAACTTCTCGGGACGTGTGAAACCACCCGCAAAGCCGCTGATCTCCTGCTCGATGAAGTCATCCTCCGAGCCTGCAAGTGCAAGCAGCACATCGCCGTCCAGCACGCAGTCATTGAATACCTTTGTGCTGCGGCCGACAGATGTGGTGGGATCTTCGTTGGATATCTGAATATCCATCTGAGGCATCACGCCTGTCTGAATGAACTCCTCCAGAACATCATCGAAGATCTCCGTACACTTGTAGATAGTCATGGTGAAGGAAAGCTCAACAGAGGTCGCCTTCTTGCCCATGATGAGAGTACCCATGCGAGGTACATCCTGAGTCGAGATGCTTGCCTTGCCCTCGAAGTTCTTGCACATAAGCATTGTGTAACGCTTATCCTTCAGCGTCACGAACACCTCGGCATACTTGGCAACAGGAGCATCCTGTGTATTCATAGCCTTATCAAACATATCTGCTCAGCCTCCTTACCTGATGATAACGCTCATATAGAGCTGACCCATTGCATTCACAACATTCAGACCTGCAATTGTGAGCATTACAGCCTTCTTGTTGTCGCCGATATCGGTAGATACTACAGACGGATCGAAATTCTCTACCGCACGGATGCGCTGAAGATCCTGAATCAGCTTCACGATA
>JAZKZL010000329.1:0-7444 GCA_045612645.1 Oscillospiraceae bacterium | reverse complement strand
CTTAAGCTCTGCCTGAGTGCGTTCCAGTTCTTTTGCTATCAGTGTGTCGCCGATAGCATTGCCCATCATCTTGTCGCCGTGGATCCTCACGACTACTGCCCTGTTGTTCATTCGTGCAGCCCCCTTTTGTATCTTTGCCGGTTAACTAAGTACATATCCTCATCGAGACGCTTCTTCAAAAACGTGTCGCGACGCGTAGCGATCAGCGCGATACGCTCAACCGCGAAATCTTCACAGCCCTTATGACAGCCTATCTGCCGCCTCGCGCAGGTCTGGCATACGCTTTTGCCGGGAGTAACTTCTGACAGCCTAATCGGTCGCAGTGGCATTGAGTCCCCTCCCTGCTTTTTCGGCGGCAATGCGGCGGGCGTGGTTCGCCTCAGCCTCGATGCGGATTTCGTGGATGCGCCGCACGATTTCAGCGGGCACAACCTTCTTTGTCGGATCGGTCGAGCCGTCCTTGAATACGTGCACGACGTGCAGCATCTGCAATCCTCCTATTTGATTCCACTATACGGGTCTGCCAACTGCGGCAGCAGCTGCATGGTGTTGTGGGTGCTGGGTGCGGCGGAACCGCTCCACAGCCGAATGTCGTAGACCGCATCGGCGGTCGGGGTCAGCCTTACGTGTTCCAGCGCGTAGCCGATCAGCATATTGACCAACCGCGCAGGATGGTATCGAGTCGCTTCACACAGCGGTCTGATTTTCGCGGCGTTGGCAGCGCTGATCTTTACCGTGTAGGTCACGACTCAACGCCTCCCATCAGGTCGATGATATTCAGCGGTCTTTCGCTCTTGCGGGTGCGCTGAGCGATGATCTCGTCACAGTTCAGAGCATTTGCAAAAGCTCTGCGCAGACCGTAGCAAAATTCGCGGTAGTATTCGCGGCTTACTTCGTGCCAGCCGGAAAAGGAATGGATATAGTAGTACATGGTTGTTTTCCTCCTTCATTGCCGCATTATATAAAGCGCGGCGGGGTGTTATGGATTTCGGCTCAGTCTTCCTCAGGCATGAATCTGATCGGGCTGACAGCTACGGCGGCACAAAAATCGAAATAATCTTCAGCTGTTACGCGGCGCTTACCGTTCAGCATGAGAGACAGCCTTGACTCGCTTATCTTCATATTAATAGCAATCGCCTTGCGGCTGAGCTGGTTTTCGGTGACGTAGTCGTTCATCTTCTTATAAACCGGTATTCTCATATTTTTCCTCCTTTGAAATTCGTTTTTCTCGGAATCTGTATGTATTATAATCCGAGATTTTCGGAATGTCAATTACGAATTTGTGTATTTCGAATTTAAATTATTGACAAAATCGAAATATTCGGATATAATACGGGTGAGGTGATTACATGACCCGCAAACAGGAAATGGGCGAGAGATTGAAGATCGCCCGCAGGATCGCAGACCTAAAGCAGGAAGATGTTGCACGTTTTATGGGTGTTGGCAAGTCTACTGTGTCGGAATGGGAGACCGGCAAACGCAGCCCCGACATCGAGCTTTTTGCAGATTTGGCAACTATACTGGATACATCCGTGGCCTATCTGCTTGGCGTTGGTGCTCCGATCAACAGCAGCGACGAATTCAAACTTACAGAATACAATGCTGCTAACCGTTCAGAAGCAGCGCTGTGCATTGCGCGAGATTTTGACCGTCTCGACGAATATGGACAGCGAATACTGCGCACTACCGCCGATCTGCTACTGGAAAAACATAAGTCATCTGCAACTTGATAATTGCGGATTGTACTGCAATGTGGTAGAATATCGTAACTTCATTAATAGGAGGAAACAACCATGCAGAACACCGCCCCCAATCTCAAGACCAGTATGCCCCTAATTACCTCAATCATTTCCACCGTGCTGTTCATCCTCGACATCGTGTGCCTTGTCGCACTGGCAAGTGAGGGACTCAACTCCACCGATTCCGCCACTGCCGTCGGTACTGGTATCGGCATCATGCTTGTTATTCCCCATTTCATTGTTTTTGCGGTGGGTGTACTGCTTGCATGGATCGCTACCGGCACCAAAAGCAAGGGTTGCATGCTGACCGCTGCCATCCTTTTCAGCGTTGCCGTGCTTATCGGCATCGGATACTTTATGTTTGCAATCCCGCCCGTTGTGCTGGGTTTCATTGCATTCGCAAAGCTGAATAAGGCCGCAAAGGTTGCCGAAGACATCCGCCGCTTCCAGCAGATGCAGGCCGCTGCTGCTGCTCTTCAGGCGCAGCAGCCCACCTCTGCCGAATAATGCCCCCTTGCTGCCCCTTTTATGGGGCGGCTTTTTGATACCGTCATGCGGGCAACAACCATATCAAATTAGCATCTGTCGCCGCTTCTGCATTAATGTATATAACTCCGTTCCGCGCATCTACGACTCTGAGTACATCGGGGCGCTGCGGCATATTCAACAGCTCCCGCCGAAACTTCTTGTATTCCATCCGACCGTCCCTCCTTCACGGCAGCTCAACACCGTATTTCGCGATAAAGTCCAACAGGCTGTCGAAATCGCGGAATTGCCGGTCGAGCTGGGCATCAGGTTTAGCGGCTGTATTGACGTATATCGTGTGGAGCGGGTGCGCGATTATCATCCGCGTTGCGCCCAGTCCGTGCAGAGGGGTGTATACAATGTCGTAGCGTTCAAAGATACTGCCCTGATTGTGGTTGCGCTTATCGTGGTTGTGTCTCATTGGATAACCTCCCTTGTTTTTGTCGGTGACTGCAATATATCACCACCGCATTCAACCGTCTACGGCGGAATTTTGCCTGTTTATGCAAAAATCACGTGTTTCGGTCGCCAAAGTGACGAAATACAGCACGCCTAAAGCGTCGAAACGCGCCGAATTTCCGCCCAAATCCTACATTTGCACCGTTATACCTGCCGAAATTACGCCGAATGCGTCCAAAATAATATTGACGAGGGAAAACATATGGAAAACAATCAGCAACATCTTGAAGAACGTAGCAGCCCCACGTATAACCTTGATGTCGAAGCGCTCAATAACTTGATAACGTTTGCACGAAATAACAACCCGCGTTTTAAAGGGATGTCAGAGGCAAAAATGGCAGAGGTATGCGATGTTTCGGTGACTACATTTAAAGACATCCGCAAAGGACGATGCAAAAAACCCCGCGTTGATATCTTGTACAGCATTGTGTCGGCGTTCGGCGGTTCCATTGATCGACTTGTAGGGCTCGCCCCTACACGCGATATTTCTAAGGAAACTGCTACGTGGGACGCAACGCTCGTCGAAGGCTACCAACATCGCATTGATGCGTTGACGGCTCAAGTTGAAATGCTCAACCAGCAACTCGCTATAAAGGAAACAGAAACAGAAAAGCTCCACGCTGCTGTGCTTGAGGAACGCACAGAACGGTCAACTGCAACCGCCATCTGTAGCCAGCACGCTATTGCGATAGAAAAACATGAGCATACTATTAAATATCAGCGCTATATAATCTTCGGCATTATATTGGTCTGGCTATTGTTCGAATTATTCAACCCGACGGTAGGGCTAACCGGGTTTATTATTCGCGCATTTTCCAAATAAAAAGCTCTGCCGTAAGGCAGAGCGGAAGGGAACAACCATGGCAAAAAGATGTTTGATATACGCCCGCGTTTCGACCAAAGCGCAGGCAAGCGATGAGCATTTTTCGATTCCGGAACAGCTCGACAGGCTGCACAAATACGCGGACGCTATGGGCTGGCTCGTTGAGCGGGTATTCGTCGACCCAGGACATTCGGGTGCAACACTCGAGCGCCCCGCGTTGCAGGATATGCTGCTGTCGCTCAATGGGGTAAACGTTGTCCTTGTTGACAAGCTCGACCGTCTCAGCAGATCGCTTGCTGATACCCTGTATCTTGTGCAAAAGGTTTTTGAACCGCGAGGCGTTGCCCTTGTGAGCCGCGTCGAGTCATTCGACACGGGCAGCTCCTTCGGACGCGCCGCCCTGGGTATAATGGGCGTCTTTGCCGAATTGGAGCGCGAACGCATCAAGGAACGCACTCATGACGGCATGGTAGGCAGAGCTAAAGCCGGTTATTGGCACGGCGCACCGCCCCAAGGCTATCACAAGGACGGCGATATGCTTGCCGCTGACGGTCTGCAAGCCTTGCAGATGCGCGAGCTGTTTGAGCTTGTGGCAAAAGGCAGCACGCTGATCGATGCATACACAAAGGTATACGGCAAACACCCAACAAGCGGCGAGGTAACCACCCTGAGGCGGCAGCTTGCAAACCGCGCGTACATCGGGCAAGTGCCCTTCTCGGGCGAATGGTATGACGGCCTTCACGAGCCGATCATTGACACAGACACATTCAACGCCGTTCAGCAGATTCTGTACGAGCGCTCAAAAGCCAACGAACGTTTTAAGCCGGGCGTAAAATACACATCGCCCCTCGGCGGCTTGATTTGGTGCAAGCATTGCGGCGCAAAATACCATTTTCGTCTCTCGCACCGTACAAATAAGTACGCGAGCGGCAAAAGACACGAATACAAATATACGTATTATAGCTGTTATAGCCGTTCAAAATGTGACAAGACGCTCATCCGCGACCCTAACTGTAAAAACGAACATTATAAAGCCGAGGAACTGGATGCGCTGATTTTCTCTGAAATCCGTGCGCTCAAAGCGGACCCGACTTACATCGACCAGCTGAGGCGTTCCGTCGATCCTGCCGATAAGATAAACGCACTTCGCGACCGTGTAGCGCAGATCGACACGCAGGTTGACCGCCTCATGCAGTTGTATGCCGTTGGCAGCATACCGGTGGACATGGTAAGCAGCCGCATCGAGCCGCTAACCAGCGAAAAACGCACGCTTGAGTCACAGATTGCCGAGACTATTAATAACAGCAGCACGATGACCGATGAGGAAATAATACGCCTTGCCTCAGAGTTTGAACGTACGCTCGAGACGGGAGATTCTGCCGCTGTCCGTGCAGCAATCGGCACGCTCATTGACTACATCGTAATAGACGGCCATCAGATCCAAATCAATTGGCAATTTTGAGCATTATTTCGCAAGGAAACAGCAAGCACCAACATCACAGCTGTTACCTTGCACAAAAAGGAGGATGATAGCTATGACGGAACGGCATTTCGTAGACGGCACGACCGTATTGACTACCCACAAACCAAAACGCATCTCCAATACGGGGTACGTGGGCATACATTATATGTTGACTTCAAAAACTCATCAGGTGGTAGTCAAATCAACTATTATCGGCTGGCGGACAGATTTGGCTGATGCGATTGCTCTTCAAGAAGAGGCGAAGCGCCACGTTGCCGATGGGACATTCGATGTATGGTTTGCAATCGAAAAAAGCAAACGCCGTACGTATAACAGAAAATAATTCAAGCCGGGGATTTGTTCTCCCCGGCTCTTTTTAGTCCTTAGGAATTGCCTCCATGTACTTCGCGAGCTTGTCCTCTACGGCATCCTCATCCATCAAAAAGGCTTTGGCCATGCAGGTGTAAAAATCCTCTTTGTGAACGGACATCTTTTTGGCAACTTCGCAATAATCGGAATACATCATATTGAGCGCAACGTACCACTCCCATTTTTCGCATTCCGGGCAGTGCGCTTTTCTGAGTGTTTCCGCCTTTTCCATGTCGTAGTGAGGCGAGGGCGAGCCGTCGGCGTTTTTCATCTTTTTGACCCACTCGCGGGCGTGATGTTCATCAACCTCTTCCGGCTCGTGACGTTTGCCGTTCCGTTTTTTGTTGCGCGGCTTTTCGTCCTCTTCTTCGTCCTCATCTTCGTCATCCGTCCAGGCCATGCCAGCCGCGTACATCCGCTGCGCTTTGCGCCCGTTCTGCCGCTGCTGCCGCTCGCCGCGCCATTCTTCGCCGTCTTCATCCTCATTGCGGCCACGCGGTCCGCGCTGATTCACTTCGATGTCGGGATCGTAGCCATAGCTGCGGCTTGCGTTGCGGTCGCGTCCATAGCGGGTATTATCTCGCGCCATGTCCTGAGAACGGTCGTAGGTATGCCCGCGTTCAGTGTTTGTGCGGGGTGTCGCCCTGCCGCCGCTGCGGTCAGTATTATCGGCACCGCCTCCCCCACCGCCACCGCCGTTATTAGCGCGGCCGTATCGATCGGACATAACCATCATTTTAGTCGCGGGATTCATTCTCATGCGCCATCACCTCCAGCGGGATCCGTGCCGTCTATTGCAGCAAGGTTGTTGTTCGGAGCGCAGCACGCCCTGCCCAGCAGTTTAAACGCGCCGCCCGTTGCGGTCGTGCTGACTACTGTAGCGTAGCGTGTGCGGGTGCGAATTGCGCAAGCGGTCAGCTGCGCACAGTGGCAGTTATTCAGCGGATATTCGACTGTGCCGTCACCGATGGTAATTACCACGGGTGCATCGATAGTCGTCTCGGCGGGTATCGCCTGCGCTACCACAATACAGTATTTTTCACAGTTGTTGTACGCGCCAGCGGGCAGATTGATCGTCAGCGTGCCGTCTGCAAACGTCACAGCCTGCGATATTACCAGCCGTTTGCAAAGTTTGCATGTATAGCTCATATCTTACACTCCCTTCTCAGGGCAGCGGGTTTCCCCGCCGCCCGAATTCAATCAACCGTTAGCAGCCGCAACCGCAGCCGTTATTGTTGTAGTTGCCCGCGTAGCCGATGCCCAGCGGATTACCGTAGCAGCAGTTAGGATTGGGGACAACGTAGGCGGGAACCGCCTCGGGAGTCCTCAGTCGTCTGATCAGCTCGGCGGTCTGTGCTTCCTGATTTGCGGTAATGAAGGCATTCTGCTGTGCCTGAGAGGCTGCAAACTTCAAGGTCTGATTCTCGAGACGGAGGGCCTCGATCTTTTCGGCCTGCCTTGCGGTCTCCATCGCGTCGAGTTTTGCGATCACACGGTCGGTATCGGTATGACCCGCCTGCACGATGTTTGCGGTATTGGTTGCCATGTTGTAATTAGTGTCGCAGAATCCGCGTTCAATCATGCGCTGAGTCTCACAGCAGCAATCGGAGATCTGATGACCGAGCTGGTTAAAGCCCTGCTGATTCTGATAGCCCAGCGTGCAGATGGCGTTGTCTACGCCGTGGAAGCCTGTCAGCAGGCTGTTGTTGACGGCGTAGAAGCCATCACACAGACCCTGCTGGATTCCGCGCACGCCGTTCTGCAGGTCAGCAAACTGGAAGCCCGCGTTTATATCTGCACGGGTGGCCACACCCTGCAGGCCTGCGCCGCCGACCCCGAATCCGCCGCCAAAGCCGCCGCCCCAGCCGAGACCGCCGCCCAGCAGCGCAAGCAGGAGGATTATCCAAATCCATCCGGCTGCCCCACCGAATCCGAAACCGTCATTGTTACAGTTGTTGCTGTTGTCATTACCCATTGCGTAGCCCATTGCAAAGTCATTACTATCGCCCATAGTTTCACCCCCGTTTTTATATTTCAATCGGCACGGATGCCGTATTGATCGTTATC
>JAZKZL010000328.1:0-2222 GCA_045612645.1 Oscillospiraceae bacterium | reverse complement strand
CCGCAGGCGCAGCTTCAGGCGAGGAACAGGAAGAGGAGCAGGTCGAGGGAGTCACCGCCGAGACCCTGCTGCGCCGTGCGGAGCTTGCACTGGAGGACAAGGAATATCAGAGCGCCTATAACTTCTGCGAGCGTGCGTTGGACGCTCAGCCCGAAAATGCGATGGCGTATGTATACAAGCTGCTTGCGGAGTTCGGCGTAAGTAAGATGGAGCAGCTTGCGGAGGCAACGGAGGATATTGCGGCGTCGGGCAGCTATAAAAAGGCTATGCGTTTCGGTAATGAGGTGCTTAAATCGCAACTTTCCGAGCTGCGCTGCAAGGCTATGTACAAGCGATATTGCAACGAGTTTGCATACGCCTGTTATGATACGCAGTTCAGGGCGATTGCAGAGCGCTTTGCCACTCTTGGCGATTATCTTGACAGTGCGGAGTATGTTCAGCGCTGCATAGAGCAGGCGGTCAGCATCGGCAGGGCAAATTCCGAGGCAGAGCAGATGATGCGCTATACCGAGGCTAAGAATCTTTATGATATGCAGAACTGTATCGATTCGCTCCTCCATGCGAAGAATATGTTTGAGAGCCTGGGCGAATACAAGGATTCCGTGGGACTTGCACAGCGCTGCGGCGAGAGGATAGCATATCTCGCAGAGCGTGAAAGGCAGATGGCTGAACAGGAAAGCCTGCTGAATATGCAGAATGAGCAGACAAAGCAGTCTGTTAAGATAGTCGTAGGTTTTGTTGCGGCAATGGCGGCCATGCTGATTATTTCGCTGATAGTGGCGGTGTGCATGATGAACGACGAGCAGGAGAGCGAGGCAATGTCGCTTTCTGCGGAGCATTCCGCCCTGTTTTCTGACTTTGGTGACGACTTTATGGCAGAGGAGATATAATGGCAGCATTTATTTGTAAGGTCTGCGGAGCTGCGCTGCAGCTTGCCGCAGGCGATAAGATATGCAGGTGCGGTGCCTGCGGAGTAACGCAGACCGTGCCGCTGATAGACGATGAGGAAAAGGCGGAGCTGTGCCGCTCTGCGGAGCGCTACCGCCGTGAATACCGCTATGACAAGGCAATAGCGCTTTATGAGGAGCTTATACGAGCATATCCCACCGATGCAGACCTTTACTGGTCAATGCTTTTGTGCCGCTATGGTGTGGAATTATCCGCAGGCGCAGACGATCAGCCTGTCGTTTCCATGAACAGAACACAGGCGCGCTCTTTGCTTTCCGATCAGGATTACCGCACGGCTCTGCGCTATGCCGACAGGGAGCAGCGCTTCGTCATGGAAAAACAGGCAGCCGAGATAGACCGCACACGCCGCCGCATGGTGGAGCTTTCCCGAGGCGGTGAGCGCTATGATATCTATCTCAGCTGCCGTGAGCGTGACGAAAGAGGTCTTACGACTCCCGAGCATACAGCCGCAAAGAGCCTGTACACAAGGCTCACAAGCGATGGCTTTAAGGTGTTCTGCCCCGATATCACGTTAGAGGATGTGCAGGGCAGCGAGTGGGAGCCGTACATATATTCCGCGCTGAATAACGCAAGGGCGATGATAATCATCGGCTACAGCGAGGACAGCTTTGCGGATGTGTGGGTCAGCAATGCTTACAGCCGCTTTGCCGCCCTTGCCGCAGAGGACAGCCGCAGGGTGATGATACCCATGTACCGCGGAATGCCTGCGGAAAAGCTGCCCGATGTGCTGAAACCGTATCAGGCGGTGGATATGACAAGGCTCGGCTATGAGAACGACCTTGTGGCGAGCCTTTCCTCGCTGCTTGGCGTTTCGGCGCTGAGAAAGCCGCCCGCCGCAGAGCCTGCGCAAAAGGACGACCCGCTGCTGAGAAGAGCGTACCTGCACCTTGAGGACAGCGAGTTTACCGAGGCGGCAGCTGCTGCCAACAGGATGCTTGCGGAGGAACCTGAAAACGGCGAGGCGCATCTTATCCTGCTTATGGCGGAATATACCACCGCCTCGCTTGATACGGTGCGTAAGGATTTCTCTGTATCTGAAAACTATCGCAATGCGATGAAATACGGCAGCGAGGGTCTGCGTTTCAGGCTGAGGAATTATCTCAACGGCGCTCTTTACGGCAGATACACCGAGCTTATGCAGAGCGGAAAGTATCGCGAGGCTGCCGAGGGATTCCGTATGCTGGGCGATTATCAGGATTCCGCACAGCTTGCGGCTCAGGCGGAGAGCCTTGCGTCCACTGCCGCAGATAAGG
>JAZKZL010000327.1:0-2987 GCA_045612645.1 Oscillospiraceae bacterium | reverse complement strand
ATCCTGCGTGATCGGAACCAATTGCTATCATGTCAGATCCTCTTTCCGAATAAACTTCTTTTAGTGTTATCTAAAAGTATATATTTATTATACTATATTTTCATAGATAGGTCAATAGTTTTTTATGAATTTATTGTGGTTGGGGACAGGAAACGCCGTATATATTGTGGGGAGCACAAATCGGGAAACAACATTAAGCCCCCGCATTACGCAGGGGCAATGATATTTACTTTGCCTGCTCCCTTTCAAGGCGCTCTCTTTCCGCCTGCGGAAGTCTCAGGTAGCTCGGCATGAGCGCCGCAGCGTCGATGGTCTCCTTTCCCTCTGCGGCAAGGCATACGCCCAGGCCACGCTGATATCTCAGCGGCAGCGGTGCAAGCTTAAAGCTCTCCTCTGTTGCCTTGTGGAGTATCTCTGCGCCGTCACCTGCGAGGATGATGTTTCCGTTCAGCTTTTTCAGCTCCTCATAGAGGTCTGCTGACTTTATCGCCCTGTCCTCACATAGCCTTGTGATAATGCCGTTTTCGCTCCTGAACAGCGCATTGTACACCTGTCCGCAGCGTGCGTCCATAGCGCAGCATATGATGCCGTCCACGCCGACGAAGTTATATGCGATAGCCTCCAGTGTGGAAACGCTGACGCACCTCTTCCCTGCGCCCATCGCCATGCCCTTGACGCTTGCAATGCCGATACGAAGTCCCGTAAAGGAGCCGGGGCCTGCTGTTACTGCAATAGTTTCAACATCGGTGAGCTTTACCTCTGCACTTTTCAACATATCCTCAACCATGGGGAGAAGTGTCTGGGAATGCGTGTGCTTTGTATTCAAAAACTGCTCTGCTATCACCTTGCCGCCGTCATAAAGAGCGCAGCCTGCGGTTATCGCAGATGAATCTATGCCTAAGATCATTGTTTGCCTCCGAAATACTTACCGCTCACCGTTATCTTTCTGCCTGTTTCAGACAGCTTTTCGATGCATACGGTGACCACCTCGCCCAGCTCCTCTTTCAGCTCTGCGATGTTTTCGCTCCACTCGGCGGCTATTATGCCGTCACGGTCAAGATAATCGAAAAAGCCGATGGCGTAGAGGTCATCGTAGCTGTCGATGCGGTAAAGATCGAAATGGAACAGCGGCAGATCTCCGCTGTACTCGTTGACGAGTGCAAAGGTGGGACTCGTGATCTCGTCATCCACATTCAGGAACTTTGCGATTCCCTTAGTGAAGTGCGTCTTTCCTGCGCCCATGTCGCCCTCGTAAAGTATGATATCCCCAGCGGAGAGCTTTGCTGCGACTTCTGCAGCCGCAGCAAGCGTTTCCTCCACGGAATTTGTTATAAACTCTTTCATATCAGAACAGACCGCTGATGGTGCCGTCCTCTGCCACATCGATGTTGTTTGCTGCAGGAACCTTAGGCAGACCGGGCATTGTCATGATATCGCCTGTGTATACAACAACGAAACCTGCGCCGTTGGATACTCTTGCGTCACTTACGGTGATGGTGAAGTTCTCGGGATGACCCAGCTTTGCGGGATCGTCAGAGAGAGAATACTGTGTCTTTGCGCAGCATACGGGAACTCTGTCAAGACCGAGGTTCTCGATCTCCTTGATAGCCTTTTCTGCGGCTGCGGTGTAAGTAACGCCGTCTGCACGGTAGATCTCTCTTGCGATGATATCCAGCTTTTCCTTGATGGTGAGCTTTTCGTCATACAGGGGCTTGAAGTTGCTCTGCTCTGTCTCGATGGTCTCAACAACGGCATTTGCAAGCTCGATAGCACCCTCGCCGCCCTTGAGGAACACATCGGAGAATGCTACCTTAACGCCCTTATCCTCGCAATACTTGCGAACTGCTGCGATCTCAGCTTCGCTGTCGGTATAGAAATGGTTGATCGCTACAACTACGGGAACGCCGTACTTTTTCATGTTCTCGATATGAACGCCGAGGTTCACGATGCCCTTGTTCAGAGCCTCAACGTTCTCTGTGGTGAGGTCAGGCTTTGCAACGCCGCCGTTGTACTTCAGCGCACGGATGGTAGCTACGAGAACCACGCAGTCGGGTTTCAGACCTGCAAAGCGGCACTTGATATCGAAGAACTTCTCTGCACCAAGATCGGAGCCGAAGCCTGCCTCGGTGATGGTGTAGTCAGCGAGCTTCATAGCGAGCTTTGTTGCTCTTACAGAGTTACAGCCGTGGGCGATGTTAGCAAAAGGACCGCCGTGGATGATAGCAGGATTGTTCTCCAGAGTCTGCACGAGGTTGGGGTTGATAGCCTCCTTCAGCAGAGCGGTCATTGCGCCTACTGCCTTCAGATCACGGGCGTAAACAGGCTCGCCGTTGTACTTATATGCAACGAGGATATTGCCGAGGCGCTCCTTCAGATCGTTAAGATCGCTTGCAAGGCAGAGTATCGCCATGATCTCGGATGCAACTGTGATCTGGAAGTGATCTTCTCTGGGGATGCCGTTCACCTTGCCGCCCATGCCGATAACGCAGTTTCTGAGCGCTCTGTCGTTCATATCCAGGCAGCGCTTGAACAGGATACGTCTTACGTCGATACCCAGCTCGTTGCCCTGCTGGATGTGGTTATCCATCATCGCTGCAAGCAGGTTGTTTGCCGCTGTGATGGCATGCATATCGCCTGTGAAGTGCAGGTTGATATCCTCCATGGGAACTACCTGTGCATAACCGCCGCCTGCGGCACCGCCCTTAACACCGAAAACGGGGCCGAGAGAAGGCTCACGCAGAGCAAGACAAGCCTTCTTGCCGATCTTGTTCATGCCCTCTGCGAGACCTACGGAAGTGGTGGTCTTGCCCTCGCCTGCGGGAGTGGGGTTGATAGCAGTAACGAGAATGAGCTTTCCGTTCTTGCGGTCAGCAGTTCTCTTAAGAAACGCATCGTTTATCTTTGCCTTGTATCTGCCGTAAAGCTCAAGCTCGTCCTCTGTGATGCCAAGCTTTTCTGCTATCTGAGATATAGGAAGCATTACAGCC
>JAZKZL010000326.1:0-3882 GCA_045612645.1 Oscillospiraceae bacterium | reverse complement strand
CGTTCTGATGAGCGGCGGCATGACAGTCAAGGATTTCGTTGGCTACGTTGTGGCACAGTGCCTCGGCGCATTTGCCGGTGCAGGCGTACTTGCAGCTGTTTTCGGTCTGGGCAATGTTACTGATATGACAGGCGGCTTCGGCTCCAACGGACTCGGCGGCGTTAACGGCAGCGTTATCGCAGGTCTGCTGGTTGAGGTTGTGCTGACCTTCATCTTCGTGCTGACTATTCTCGGCGTTACATCAAAGAAGGCTGGTCACGGCAGCTTTGGCGGTCTGGTCATCGGTCTGACGCTTACACTGGTACACATTCTCGGCATCGGTCTGACAGGCACATCCGTAAATCCTGCGCGTTCTATCGGTCCTGCTATCGTTGCAGCGTTCACAGGCAACACAGCTCCCATCGCTTGCGTATGGGTATTCATCGTTGGCCCGCTTGTAGGTGCGGCTCTTGCAGCTGTAACATACAAGTTTCTCGAGAAGGCTAAAGAGGACTGATATTCCCGTATAATAAAGATACCCACAGAGTGATCTGTGGGTATTTTTTGTGCAATAAACCGTAATATGACACACAAAAGCCTTCCCCTTGAGCGAATTAACGCAAGCGTTACCCCTAAGGTGGCGTCCCGACCGCTTGCGGGCGGGGTGACGGATGAGGTGTTGCGCCTTGTAAAACGGCACAGTGATTGGATTTAATATGCCCCACCACCTCATCAGTCAGAGCTTCGCTCTGACAGCTTCCCCTCAAGGGGAAGCCTTTACAAATTCCGATTTATCCTCCGAGTCTTATCATCTCATCGATACAGTGTTTTGCCTTTGCTGTGGTGTCCTCGTCAAATGTGATCTCCAGACCGCCCTTGCCGCATATCGCATTGTACACGTCAACAAGGGTCGTAGCCTTCATATCAGAGCATATCAGGCGCTTTGAGAGATTAAAGAACTGCTTTGTGGGCATTTCGTAGCTCAGCTGACCTGTTATGCTTATCTCAGTGCCGATGATGAACTGCTCGGCGTCGGATTTTCTAGCATAGGCGATAATGCCTGCCGTGGAGCCGATATAATCCGCATTCTCGCAGACCTCGGGAGGGCATTCGGGATGCACGAGGAATTTCGCCTCGGGATATTTCGCTTTAATAGCTTTTACATCCGCAGCGGTCATTGCGCCATGTACGGGACATCCACCGTTCCAGCAGACGATATTCTTGTCGGGATATGTGGATCTCACAAATGCACCGAGGTTCTTATCGGGAATGAACAGGATGTTCTTGTCGGGCAGCTTGCCGACTATCTCCACCGCCGAGGAGGAGGTCACGCAGACATCTGTTACGCATTTCAGCGCAGCTGTTGTGTTTATGTAGGACACTACCTTGTAGTCGGGATGCTCTGCCTTGAATGCAAGCACCTCTTCGGGAGTGAACTGCTCCGCCATCGGGCAGCCTGCCTCGTCAGATGCGATAACAACGGTCTTTTCGGGGGAGAGCAGCTTTGCGGTCTCAGCCATGAAATGCACGCCGCACATCACGATCTTGCTGTTCTTAACCTTCTGCGCCTCAACGCTCAGCTTAAAGCTGTCGCCTACGATATCAGCTATCTCGCATATCTCTCGGTTCTGATAGCTGTGGGCGAGTATGCAGACGTCGTTTTCCTTCTTGGCTTCAAGTATCATTTTCTGGAGCTGTTCAACTTTCATGGTGATGTCCTCGCTTAATCCTCGTTGTTTTTCTTTATCTCAAAGCGCACCTTGCTCACGCGGAGATTTGCTGCTTCGAGAATGTTCACTGTATATTCATCTGTCTCGTGAGTGTCGCCGTTTTTGGGGATGCTGCCGAATATCTCCAGCACCCAGCCTGCAACGGTGTGCGCCTCGCTTTCTATTTCAAGCTCGATGTCGTGGGAGTCGAAATAGCGGCGCAGAGAGTTCAGCGAAACATCGCCGTAGATATCAAATACATTTTCTTTTACAAGTGTTACAGGGGATTTTACCTCATCGCTCTCATCCCATATCTCGCCGACAAGCTCTTCAAGGATATCTTCTAATGTAACGATGCCGAGCGTGCCGCCGTGCTGATCAAGCACAACGCTGATGTGACATTTGTCCTTCTGCATGGTACGCAGCACCTCGGATATCTTCAGCATGTGGGGAAGATAGATTATCTCCTGCAGGATGCTGCGGATGGTGAAATCAGAGCCGTTCTTTTCGTATGCCTTGAAGAAGTCCTTTTCGGTGATGATACCGATGATGTTATCCAGAGTCTTTTCGTATACGGGCATTCTGGAGTATTCTTCGGAAAGGAACTTTTGGCGTACGGTATCGATATCGTCTGTGATATCCACTGCAACGATGCTCACACGGGGTGTGATGATCTCATCAACAGTGATCTCGTCAAATTCCAGCGCACTGCGTACAAGGTTGGATTCCTGGGTTTCCAGCACGCCCTCGTCCTCGGATTCCTCGATGATGGCTTTCAGCTCCTCCTCGGTGTAGCTTACGCTGTCCTTGGTGCGCAGCAGCTTTGCTACGGCTTTCTTTAGCAGTATAAACAGTGCGGAGAAAGGGGTGAATATCACCATCAGAAAGCTGATGGGAGCAGATACGAAGATACTGAAACTTTCGGCGTTGTCCTTGGCGATGCTTTTGGGCAGAACCTCTCCGAATATCAGCACAACGATGGTGACTATGACTGTGGACACCAGTGATCCATAGGCGTCGCCCGAGCCTGCTGTAATGTTGTTCATTATTGTGATAGTGAGCAGTGTTGCGATGGAAGAGGTAGCAATGTTCACGATATTGTTGCCGATGAGGATAGTGGTGATGGTCTTATCGTATTTTTTAATTACCTTCAGCGCTCTTTCTGCGCCCTTAGAGCCGTTATCCGCCATGCTCCTGAGACGTATCTTGTTTGCGCTGGAGAGTGCCGTTTCAGAAGCTGAGAAGAATGCTGAAAATGCTATGAGTATTACTATTAGTGCTATGTCCATAATGGATCATTCCCATCCTTTCCATATATCGGGGCAGTAACCGATGGTTGCATGCCTGCCGTTTCTTACTATAGGTGTCTTGTAGAGTTTAGGGTGTTCCATGAGTTTTTCGGGCTTTGCGTCATCGTAAAGATATTTTATATCTGCGTAGTTCTTTGCGTTCTCATCGATAACGGAATCTATCTTGCCGCCCAATGCCTTTACAACGCTTTCAAGCTCGCCTTTGCTGAGACCCTTTGACAGGATATCGATAAACTGATACTTTATATTGCGCTCTTTGAACCAGCGTTCAGCTTTTTTGGTCTCGAAGCATTTAGACTTGCCGAAGATCTGTATGTTCATATCGTCACCTCGTTCAGAACGTGCTGCTTTATTGCTTTTGTTACGCCACACTCGTTATTGCTGAGAGCGCGGTGGGTGCAGATGCTCTTGATGTAGTCGTTGCCGTTTTCCATGGCAAAGCTCATTCCTGCATTCAGCAGCATATCGGTATCGTTATAGTAGTCTCCGAACGCCATTGTTTCGCTGCGGTCTATGCCGAGAAGCTCACTCATCTTTTTGAGAGCACTACCCTTGCTGACGCCGCCTGCCATGACGTCCATCCATATCTTACCCGATACCTGTATGTTCAGCCTGTCGCCGAAAACAGCGTCCAGTGCGGGCTTTCCTCGCTCCTGAGCGCCCTGCATATCGCATACGGCGAGCTTGTATATCACATCGTCAATGGCAAGCAGGTCGTCACATTCAATGTGGTTTTTGTAGAACTTTGCAACCTCTGCATTGAACTCGTCCGACGCGCGCAGGTGATAGGTTCCGCCTGCGGCACATACCAGCAGCCTGAAGCCGCCGGTCTCATCCGCAGTGCGCACGAATTCCTCAAAAGTGGCACGGTCAAGGGGAGTGAT
>JAZKZL010000325.1:0-4153 GCA_045612645.1 Oscillospiraceae bacterium | reverse complement strand
TAAAGATCTGTTATAATCATCACTGGCTTCTCCGTTGTTTTTCAGATTCCATTCTGAGGATTGCTGCAAAATCTGCATTGCCTCTTTATTTTCACCCTGCTCACACAAGGCTATTGCAAGGCACTCGCCAGCTACATGGGTATTACGGGAATCCGTGCCATATAACCTCAGATGGGTTTCATACCCCTTACGATAACAGTTGATCTGCTCATCGCTCTTTCCCAGTTCTCCGTATGTGATGCCGATCTCGTGAAGTGCTACCAGTGCGTTGTAGGAATCCTCCCCACGACTTTTACAGAACATCTTATATGCATCCTGAAGATGTTCCATGGCCTCTTCAGGTTTGTCAAGCATACGCAGCAGTCTTCCGATCGTTACTCCCGACCAGGCTGTCCAATGTGTATCCAGACTCTCCTTTGCGATATCGTGTTGCCTTTGGCAATATGACAAAGCAGTTTCGATATCACCCATGTATTCGGTACTGTTTATAAGAGCTTCGTATGCTTCTAAATACTCACTGCTGCCTGCACCATGAGCCTTCAATGCACGTTCAAATAAAGCCATGCTGTATTCAACCGCCTTTTTACCCTCACACTGCCTGACATAGACCTGCGATATCAGTGAACCGACTCTGATATCATATATACTCAACTCAGGATTTGAACTGTTCCATGAATCCACCGTCTGAAGCAATGGAAGTGCTTCGGTATATCTGCCCAGAATAAACAGCTCATCCGCACAATGATAAAGCATAAGCACGGAATGTTCGTCACTCTGTCCGTATTCTTCGCAGTAATGATCATACAGGCTTTCGTAAAGCTCAAGTGCCTCTTCATGCCTGTCTGCATCATGCAGTTCTGTTGCCTTTCTTGACTTATTTAGCATATTCCTAAATTCTTCATGCGTCATCAGTGCAACAACTCCTTTCACATGAGTTATATATTATTATAATTATAGTATAGCACATAATATATCCTGAAGTAAGACCAATTTACAATTTTTAATATATATTTTAATTGTCCCATGTTTTCATTTACAAAATTTAGCCGATGTGATATAATAGTTACATAGCAATACTAAATCCTTTCACAATTATTCGAAAGAGGTAATCAGTATGTTCAACAAAGACGGATTTGTATCGTATGTAGGCAACGCCAGTGGCAGCAGCTATGTGGCAGGATTGAAAGCCATTGAAACTGAATACAATGTTGACATTGAGAAAGAACACACTAAAGATAAGTGCTCAGCTCTGCTTAACAAAATCGAACAGGACAAGCAGCAAGATAGTCTTAGTGATGCCGTTCATAAAAAGCTCTGCAATATGCTTTCGCATCTGAGAAAATATGTTGAGTTCAAAGAAAACTATGTCGCAACTGAACAGCGCAGACAATTCGTTGCATGGATGAAAAAACAGCCACGCCGAGATGACTCCAGCCTCAGATACTCTGAGGAAACAATTGATGCAGCTGCCAACAAACTGCAATATGGACTCAAGAAGCTTGGAATTTCTGAATATTCCGACCTCAATTGCTTTACTGTTACCGAAACCGAAGAATTCTCCGCTATATACAAGAAATGCTTTGAGCTTGCAGAACAGTCGGACAAGCAGCAGGGACACCGTGACTTCAGAAACGGACTTGATTTTTATCTGAAGTTTCTCAAAGAGCAGAATGATATGGATATTGCAAATAGCACAAACATTGGTGAAAAAATAAGATTTATCATTGATTCATACAAGAAGCATTTCGACGTTGTGCTCATCGAGGAGAAATATAAATGGCAAGCAATCGCATGGTATAAGCAGTACTGGAACATCGAAGCTGAAGATTTCGGTTCTATGGTTGCAACTGCATTTAACAAAGCAGGTATCTTGCTGACCGCAGGAATGTATTACGCTTATAAGGTACTGGTCGATTATGCTACCTATGCTCCCGAAAAAGTCCGTGAATTATTCCGAACATTATACGACAGATCCATTCCTCTAAACCAGAGATATGAAGCTTTCCGAAGCGGATTTGAAGGATATACTGCATATCTCGCAACACTTGAAGGCAATCACGGAAAAAAGTTCAATCACTATCAGGATATTCACGCCATAACTGTGTATCTGTCTTTTGAGTATCCTGAGGAGTACTATATTTACAAATACACTGTATACGAAAACATAAAAGAGCGAATCGGATACACTGAAACAGTAGGTAAACGCAGCTCTGTTGACTGGAAATACAATAACCATGTCAATATCTGTGAACTTATCCGTACTGAGATTCAGAACGATCCTGAGTTGCTCGAAATGAATGCTGCAAGACTAGTCGACAACTGCTACAAGGATCCTGAGTATCATCTGTTGGCTATGGATATAGCTTTTTATGGTGCTGTCTATATGGAAGAAGATGATTTTCTGCAGTCTGACGACAGCGAAAGCACCAACAATATAGAGGAGGAAACAGACATTATGATCGACAATATAACAGATATAGAACTGAACACAATCCTCTATGGACCTCCAGGAACAGGTAAAACATATCACACTGCAATTTATGCAGTAGCTATCATCGAAAACAAGGGACTTGCAGAGGTAGTTTCAGAAGCCAAAACCAATTACAACGAGGTATTAAGACGCTACAACGAATACAAAGCAATCGGTCGGATTGCGTTTACAACATTCCATCAATCCTACGGGTATGAGGAATTCATTGAGGGCATAAAGCCTGTAATAGTATCGGATGATGAAAACGAGGAAAAAAGTGATATCAAATATGATATCAAAGCTGGTATATTCAAAGAATTCTGTACCAAAGCAAGTGCCATTAAATATTCCGAACAGGTTGATGACTACGGCATTAACGACAACCCTCTAATATGGAAAGTATCACTGGACGGAACAGGCGATAATCCCACACGATCAGAATGTCTGACCAACGGACACATCCGCATTGGATGGGATAATTATGGCAAGGATATTACAGATCAAACCGACTTTTCTGTTTCAGGGGGAAAAAATCCGCTTAATGCATTCATCAACCGAATGAGGATTGGTGACATCGTGCTCTCTTGCTATAGTGCGGCTACAATCGATGCTATTGGTGTTGTTACAGGCGATTATGAATGGAATGACGAATACAGCAACTTGAAAAGGCTCCGCAAGGTGAACTGGATTGTAAAAAACATCAATGAGGATATTACAGAGATCACAAATGGTGTCACCATGACCCTTTCCACTGTCTATAAAATATCAAGCATTACGCTTGATGATGTAATGACTATCGTAAAAAAACATAAGCCTGAAGAAACAACCTATGTTGTGCCTAATGGCAATTATGTCTTCATCATCGACGAGATCAATCGTGGCAATATCTCCAAGATCTTCGGTGAGCTTATCACGCTTATTGAGTCCACAAAGCGTATCGGTGCAAACGAAGAAATGCAGGCTGTTCTCCCCTATTCGGGCAAGCAATTCGGTGTGCCGAACAATGTGTACATAATCGGCACGATGAACACAGCAGACCGCTCTATCGCTCTGCTTGATACAGCGCTTCGCCGCCGTTTTGATTTCAGAGAAATGCTGCCTGACCCTGATGTTCTTAAAGGAATATACGTTGAAGATTTGTCTGTCAGCGATATGCTGTTCAATATAAATAATCGTATTGCCGTTCTGTACGACAGAGAACACACCATCGGTCATGCTTACTTTATGGTGCTTAAGTCTTCTCCTGACATTGATACTCTTGGCAGAATTTTTGAAAAGAAAATTATCCCTCTGCTTCAGGAATATTTCTATGAGGACTATGAGAAGATACGCCTTGTACTCGGCGACAATAAAAAAGAAGATGAGCAGACGCAGTTCATAGCCAAAAAGTCAAACGATCTTGAAACCCTTTTTGGCAGTGCTGATATCGACATCGACGAAACTGACAGCTACGAGATAAACAAAAAAGCCTTCTATGATATAGAGGCTTACCGTTCAATATAAGTTCCGAAAGGAGGTGCGGCAATGATGCAGCCGTTCACTATAACAGAATATGGCTCTTTTGTCTGCGGCAAGTCTGTGGCTGGCTATACAACATTGCCCGAACGCACCTTTACGGCACTGGAGGAATTTATCCTTTCAAGCCATGGTAAGGACACCGAGCCGCTGGAGCTGATGGGACTT